>JBOIFK010000055.1:0-9360 GCA_050741585.1 Nitrosospira sp. | reverse complement strand
ATCATCATGATCGGCCATGCGGGACATCCGGAAGTGGAAGGTACCATGGGCCAGGCCGAGGGGGAGGGTCCTTCCATGTATCTGGTGGAAACAGAAGAAGATGTCGACAATTTGCAGGTTAAAGATCCGACTCATCTGGCCTATGTCACCCAGACTACGCTGTCGGTGGATGATGCAACGCGGGTGATCAAAGCCTTGAAGAAGCGCTTTCCAAAAATCACCGGACCGAAAAAGGACGATATTTGCTATGCCACGCAAAATCGCCAGGATGCGGTCAAAATGATGGTAAAGCAGTGCGATCTGGTGATTGTCGTAGGCTCGCCCAATAGCTCCAACTCCAACCGCCTGTGTGAGGTTGCAAGAAGCGCCGGTGTGGACGCGTACATGATAGACCGTGCCGAGCAATTGCAGGAAAAGTGGCTGGAGGAGAAAGACCGGATTGGCATTACTGCCGGCGCTTCCGCGCCGGAAGCGCTGGTGCAGGAAGTCATATCACGACTCAGGCAGATAGGAGCAGGGCAAGCGGGAAGAGAGGTGGTAGTGGAGGAGCTGAGCGGCGTGGTTGAGTCGGTGGTGTTTCCGCTGCCCAAAAATTCGTAGCACAACCTAAGTCACCGCTGACTCATTTTTCTACCTATGCAGCTGTCGGACCAAAAGGAAATCAGCTGCGAAGGTGTCGGCCGATCCCATCTTTCGCCGCTTCTGTCCCCATAGAGGCCTATAGAATGACTATTGGCCTTCAAAATCCGCAAAAATCTGTCTTTACCCAGTTACTTTTTCGCCATTAGCCGTCGCCGGCAAATAGCCATTGGAATATTGATGCAACGCATACTGGAAAAGGCGAGAAAGATTCGTTTGGTTATCTTCGACGTGGACGGCGTCCTGACCGATGGAAGCCTCTACCTTGCAGATAGCGGTGAGGAAATCAAGGCATTCAATAGCCATGACGGTCACGGCATAAAAATGCTCAGGGCGAGCGGAGTCAAAATTGCCATCATTACCGGCAGAGAATCGCGCTGCGTAGATTTGAAAGCGAAAGATCTGGGTGTCACCCTGGTTTATCAAGGTGCGAAAAACAAGTTGCCTGTATTCGAAGCATTGCTCAAGGAACTGGAGCTGGACGCTTCCGCTTGCGCCTACGTGGGTGATGACTTAATAGATCTGCCGGTGATGCTGCGTTGCGGTTTGGCTATTTGTGTGCCTGCCGCGCCGGCACTGGTGAAAAAGCATGCGCATTATGTTACCCGCCTTGAAGGCGGGCGCGGCGCGGCGCGCGAGATCTGCGAAATAGTAATGCGGGCGCAGGATACACTGGATGGATTGCTGGCGGCATATCTGGAATGACCAGCTATCTGCTTTCCCGACTTCCCCTGCTTCTGCTTGCGTTGCTGGCGGCCCTGACATTTTGGCTGAATCAGTCAGTAAAAGCACCGCCTCCAGCACAAGATGATGGCTTGGGCCGCGTTCCCGATTACATGATAGAAAACTTTTCGGCCGTGCGCATGGATCTTGATGGCATTACGCGTCACGTACTTTCTGCGAAAAAAATGCTGCATTATCCCGACGACGATACCACTGATCTGGAACAGCCCCGTTTTATCAACACCCAGCCTGGCAAGCCAGCACTGCAAGTAGACGCGGATCAGGCGAAGATGTCCAGCAACGGTGAGGATATTTATCTAACGGGGAATGTTAAGGTCCTGCGAATGGCGGGTAAAGGCCGGGGGGAGACAACGATGACTACCAGTTTTTTGCATATCATTCCCGACGACGACATTGCCAAAACAGACAAGCCTGTTGTAATTACCGAAGCGAATGCCGTTATTAAAGCAGTCGGGATGGAAATAAGTAATCGTACCCAAGTCACCCGATTATTGTCCCGGGTTAGAGTGGTCCATGACAAAGCGCGCTAACAGTCTGTCGGAACTGAGAAGATTGGCTGCAAAGGGTCTGGCGGGACCGTATTTCGTTTCCCGTATTTCGGCCCACGATTATCGGCGGAAAAGCGATCGGCTCCTGCCGAAGCTGCTAACAGATTGAATTATTCAGGAATAAAGACGATAAAAAATGTCTGAACTGGCTTGGCCAAATTACTAGGAGGAGGGACATAGTTCATATGAAACAAGCGCAGCGCCGCAATCTGGCTATTTTTCCGGCGCGCTACACGGATTTTCCGTCATGTATCCACCAAACAGACATGAAATTGCTTTTTGCCATGTTTCTTATTGGCATGATGTTTACAGGGCCAGTTCTGGCAGAGCGTGCCGATCGCGACAAACCAGTTCATCTGGAGGCCGATCAGGCCACCGTGCAGGATGCCAACAAGCTTGCCACATTCACTGGCAATGTCGTGTTTACCCAGGGCACGCTAGTCATCCGCGCTGACAAAATGACGGTGAAAGAAGATGCCAATGGGTTCCAGTACGCCGTTGCTTTCGGTAACCTCGCCAGTTTTCGTCAGAAGCGCGATGGCATGGATGAATACATTGAAGGCTGGAGCGAACGCATGGAATATGATGGTAAAGCTGACAAACTGCAGCTATTCAAGAAAGCACGGATGAAGCGGGGACAGGATGAGGTACATGGCGACTATATTGCCTACGATGCAATCAACGAGTTTTTTCAGGTAACGAGCAACAACAATGACAATGGGGCGAGCACACAAACCCATTCGGATGGAAGGGTACGGGCGGTGATTCAGCCTAAGAAAAAGGAGCAGAACCCCAAGAATGAAGATCAGTAGAGTTGCAATACGGCCCCGTCTCGAATTCTGAAGAAGCATGAGCGAGTTTAAAGCTGATAAATTAAAAAAGCGTTACAAATCTCGTACCGTAGTGCAGGAGGTGTCACTTTCTGTCAATAGCGGCGAAGTCGTCGGTTTGCTGGGCCCTAACGGCGCGGGCAAGACCACGTGTTTTTACATGATGGTGGGATTAGTGCCATTGAATGGAGGCAGCATATATCTGGATGAACGTGACTTGAGCCAGATGCCGATTCATCAGCGTGCGCGCTTGGGCTTGAGCTACCTGCCTCAGGAGGCTTCAATTTTCAGGCGGCTTTCCGTGGCTGACAATATTCGTGCCGTGCTGGAATTGAAAAATTACACAGCCGATGAAATGCAACAACGCCTTGATAATCTACTGCATGATCTTCACATCAGCCATATCCGCTCCAACCCGGGGATTAGTTTATCCGGCGGCGAACGCCGCCGTGTAGAAATTGCCAGGGCGCTCGCAACCCAGCCACGGTTCATTCTGCTGGACGAACCATTTGCGGGGGTGGACCCCATTGCTGTACTGGATATCCAGAAAATTATTCAATTCCTTAAGGAACGCGACATTGGTATTCTCATTACCGATCATAACGTCAGGGAAACACTGGGTATTTGTGACCGTGCCTACATTATCAGCGACGGTACGGTGCTGGCTAGCGGTAAGCCTGATGAAATCATCTATAATGAAAGTGTGAGAAAAGTCTATCTGGGAGAACATTTCCGACTGTGAGATTAAAGATTCGATCTGCACGAATCTGTGTTTTCTATTGTTTTTCCAAATTATGAAGCCTACTCTCCAGTTTAAGCTGTCGCAGCACCTGACGCTTACCCCCCAGCTGCAACAATCCATACGTTTGCTGCAGCTTTCCACGGTTGAGCTGAACCAGGAAATAGAGCGCATAGTGCAGGAGAATCCCCTGCTGGAGCTGGATGACAGCAATGAAGCCGCTGAATATCGAACGTCACTCGATAGCCCCGGAGAGCTGCTATCTGCGGATTTGTTGGGGACCCCGGATGAAACCCTTGCGGAGATGCCTGCTGCCGAGCCGGACCCTGGCATAAAAAGCGTTGCCGACGAAACAGACTGGTTTGAAGACGGCGGAGCTTTTCGCAATACAAGGGATGACGATGACGAACGCGATTTCCCCCAGCAGGCGGCGGAGCCTCCAAGCTTGCGTGAGCATCTCAATTCGCAAGTCAGCCTAAGTCAGATCCCCGAGCGTGACAGAAAAATTGTTGGTTTACTGGTAGATAGCCTGAACGATGACGGCTATCTTGCCCAGGATCTGGAAGAGCTCGTCAGTTTGCTGCCTCCCGAGCTGGGAATCGATATCGACGATCTGTACATCGCTCTCGAACATTTGCAACATCTGGATCCGCCCGGTGTGGGCGCGCGTAACTTAAGGGAATGCCTGCTCATGCAGTTGCGCGCGCTGCCGGAATGCACGCCCTACCGGGATCAAGCGCTGCTCCTGGTGACCAATCATCTTGACAGTCTGGCATCGAGGGACTTTTGCACAATCAAAAAACTGTTGCCTTGCGACGACGAATGCCTGCGTTCCATCCAGCATATGATTACTCGCTTGAATCCAAGGCCAGGCACCGCGTTCAGTTCCACGGTCGCTCGTTACATTATTCCGGACGTAATCGTGACTAAGGTCAATGGCTCATGGGTAGCCAGCCTTAATCCTGAGGCGATGCCGCGCCTCAAGATCAATCGGCTCTACGCTGACATCCTGAAATGCTCTCACGATGATTCCGCGCGGAGGCTTGCCAGCCAATTACATGAAGCCAAATGGCTCATCAAGAATGTACATCAGCGTTTTGGCACCATCCTGAAAGTGTCCTCGGCCGTTGTCGAACGGCAGCGGCAGTTTTTTGAGCATGGCGCTGTCGCCATGCGTCCACTGATATTACGGGAAATTGCGGAGGTCCTTGATTTACATGAGTCTACAGTTTCGCGTGTGACCACACAGAAATTTATGCGTACGCCGCGTGGTATATTCGAATTAAAGTATTTTTTTAGCAGTCACGTGGCGACTGATACCGGCGGTGCGTGTTCCGCCACCGCAATTCGCGCTCTCATCAAGCAGATAGTCAATGCTGAAAATGCGAAGAAACCGCTGAGCGACGGTCAGATTTCAGAAATTCTGGGACAGCAGGGCATTATGGTTGCTCGCCGTACTGTTGCAAAATATCGGGAGTCCGTTCAAATTCCTCCCGTTAATCTTCGTAAATCGTTTTAACCAAGCTAAGGAGGCATGATGAATCTCAATCTCACCGGTCACCACGTAGAAATCACTCCCGCCTTGCGTGATTATGTCACTTCGAAGATAACCAAGATCACCCGCCATTTCGATCAAGTGATTGATGTTGGTGTGATTCTGTCAGTGGAAAAACTGAGGCAGAAGGCTGAGGCCAATGTTCATGTGAGAGGAAAAGATATTTTTGTCGAGACTGACAGCGCCGATATGTATGCTTCCATAGACCGTCTGGTGGATAAACTCGATCGACAGATACTGAGACACAAGGAAAAAAATGCAGACCGCCGCAATAATGGCGCGCTGAAGAATCAGGAAACGGAACAACCGGAGTAGCCGAAACTGATTCGAGATTGCCGTAACTAAAAAAGGAGCCGGTTTTCCTTCCCTTTATATTAGCAAACAACATTGCCAGGAACCGGCTGTTTGGACATCAATAGCCGATTAAGTACTGCCATGCATACTCATGAATCTTATTGCACAACTACTGCCGCTGTCGAATGTCATTACGGGATTGGATGCCGGCAGCAAGAAATCTGTATTTGAGCAGGTTGGGCAGTTATTTGAAAATAATTTGCACATCGCGCGCAGCGATGTGTCCAAGAGCCTGTCAATCCGCGAGAAGTTAGGTTCTACCGGCTTGGGTCAGGGTGTGGCAATTCCACACGGCAGAATCAAAGGATTGCGCGAGGCCGCCGCCGCGCTCATCCGCATGAAGAAGCCGATCCCTTTTGATGCGCCGGATGGGAAACCGGTCTCGCTGATATGCGCCCTGCTGGTGCCAGAGAAGGCAACCGACCTGCACCTGCAAATTCTGAGCGAACTGGCACAAATGTTCAGTGATAAAAATTTTCGTGAGGACCTGCTGAAAAGCAGAGATCAGGCGGAGATACATCGACTTATTTATAATTGGACACCAAATGTCCCGGATCAACATCGCGCGGTTATTTGAAGACAAGCAGCAAAAGCTGGGCCTGACCTGGGAGGCCGGCAGGGACGGTGGTGACAGGCAACTCGACGATGATGCCATCGCCCGGTCGACACAGGGCATTATTGGACATCTTAATTTTATCCATCCTAACTGGATACAGGTGCTGAGTGATCCGGAAGTGGATTATCTCAATCATCTTGATCCCGCAGCCTTGCAGCAGAATATGGAGCGGCTTGTACAAAGCAGCCTATGGTGCGTTATCGTCGCGGACGGTGCCATCGTGCCGGATTCGATCAAAGCGTTTGCAGAATCCACTCGCATTCCCCTATTCTGTTCTCCACATTCCAGCCTGGAGGTGATCTGGTTATTGCGCCCCTATCTGGGGCGCGCTCTGGCTCCTTCCAGTAGCCGGCACGGTGTTCTGCTGGATGTTCTGGGAATGGGAGTAATGATTACCGGCGAAAGTGGCGTCGGCAAAAGCGAATTGGCACTGGAGCTGGTGAGCCGGGGCCACGGACTGGTCGCCGATGATGTCGTGGAACTTTATCGCATTGCGCCTGAAACTCTGGAGGGACGCTGCCCCCCGATGTTGCGTGATTTCCTTGAAGTGCGTGGGTTGGGGATGCTGAATATTCGTACTATTTTTGGCGAGACCGCAGTACGCCGAAAAAAAAACATGAAACTTATCGTGCATCTGCAAAAACCCAGCAGTGCGGACTTCAATTCCCTGGAACGGCTGCCGATCAATGATGTTACCGAAAACATTCAGGACGTCAATATCCGAAAGGTTATCATCCCGGTTGCCGCCGGGCGCAACTTGGCGGTGTTAGTGGAGGCGGCGGTGCGTAATTATGTCCTGCAACTGCGCGGTATCGATAGCGCCAAGGAGTTTCTGGCGCGGCATCAGCAGGAAATGGAGAATGGAAAAAACAGGCTAAATGAGCTATAAATTGCGCCAGGTTGAAAATTGGCTGGTTTCCAATGAGTCCTGACCCGTATGTTCGTAAAGAGATGCAGCTGATTGTCATCAGCGGTCTCGCCGGCTCCGGCAAGAGCATTGCACTGACTGTTTTGGAGGACAGCGGCTATTATTGCGTGGACAATCTTCCGGCAAATCTGCTGCGGGAAGTCACGCTCTATCTTAAAGAATCCGGACACCAACGCGTGGCGGTCAGCATTGATGCGCGAAGCCGCGAAACTTTGCACCTGTTGCCACAGCAGCTGGCTGATTTGAGGCGGCAGGAAATGGATGTGCATCTGTTGTTCCTTGAAACCAAAACCGAGGCGCTGGTAAAGCGTTTTTCGGAGACTCGGCGTCGCCATCCGCTCAGCGATGATCGCTCGACTTTGCCCGAATGTATACAGGCCGAGCGTGAAATGCTGGGTGAGATACATGATCTTGCAAACCGCATCGACACCAGCGATCTGAGTGCCAGTTCACTGCGCGCATGGATCAGGGATTTTATCAGGCTCAATCCCGCCCGGCTGACGCTCCTGTTCCAGTCATTTGCCTTCAAACACGGCATTCCGCTGGACTCAGACATGTTATTCGATGTGCGTTGCCTTCCAAATCCGTATTATGAAACGCTTCTGCGGCCTCTTAGCGGAAAAGACGGCCCGGTAATCGAATATCTCGATGCAAATACTGATGTGAATCGAATGTTCAACGACATCAGTGGATTCGTGGATGACTGGCTACCGTGTTTCATTCGCGACAGCCGCAATTATCTGACCGTGGCTATCGGCTGCACTGGCGGACGTCATCGCTCAGTATATTTCGTGGAGCGGCTGGCGCGGTATTTCACCGGAAAAACCCAGGTTCTGGTGCGGCATAGGGAACTGGATTAACATAGTTGAATTCGTGAGCAAGCCAATCATCCTGACGTTCCGGTGCTGACTCCAGAGAAATGGCGGATAGAACCGGTGCAAGTCTTCCCACCGTGATTATTCGATACGTATCAGGATAAGAGAAGGCGGAGGATGGAGCGGCGAACCAGTACCTCCAATACGGCGTGGAGTCAAAGGCGAAGCCAAACGCGTATATCGTTTCCAGTCGGATTGGGATTATACTGGGAATGAGAATAAGCGGTCGAGCCGCCTGTGTAGATGATAAATGAGTTCACCAGAAACTGAATACACCAAAAACCATTACCTTAGCTTTTACCGGGGCATCGGGAATGCCTTACGGCATCCGTTTGCTGGAATTGTTGCTGGCCGGCGGCAACCGCGTTTATTTGCTATATTCACAAGCGGCGCAGATTGTCGCGCACCAGGAACTGCAGCTGGTACTGCCGTCGCGTGCCAGAGAAGCGGAAGAATTATTCAGTCGCCGTTTTAACGCCCCTGAAGGACAGTTGCGAGCATTCGGAAGAGAAGAATGGTTCGCGCCGGTTGCCTCAGGTTCCAACCCGGCGGACGCGATGGTGATCTGCCCGTGTACCATGGGAACGCTGGCCGCCGTCGCTGCGGGACTCAGTCAAAAGCTGATCGAGCGCGCGGCGGATGTCATGCTGAAAGAAAGCCGGAAGCTTATTCTGGTTCCACGCGAAACGCCATTCTCCGCGATCCACCTCGAAAATATGCTGAAGCTCACCCGCAGTGGCGCAGTGATCCTGCCTGCCAACCCGGGCTTCTATCATCACCCGGTGAATGTGCAGGATGTGGTGGACTTTGTCGTGGCACGCATACTTGATCACCTTGGAGTGACTCACTCTCTCATGCCGCGTTGGGGCGCAGAGAATTAGCCTGGTTTTATGCTGTTGCTGAGAGAATCGATATCGGGGCTCGCCGATCGAGAAAGTGCGCCCTTATTTCAAGGGATTCTCTGCCGCGCATTCTTCGATAGAAATTAACTCCAGGCCGGTTACCGCTACGCGATAAATCCCCGCCTCAGTCACAATAAAATCCATTGGAATATCGTGTTCCTGGGGATGGACGCTGTGCAGACGCAGAATTTCAAATGCCACGCCGATAACCAGGGGCTTTGGGTCGATTGCAACCAGGGTGCGATCAAAAAAGCCACCGCCATATCCGAGCCGAAAGCCTCGCCGATCGAATCCGATCATTGGTATTATTACCGCGTCCACCGTTACCGGATTGGTATTATCGGGGATCGGGATAGCATAAGCACCGATTTTCATCGGCGCTTCCCGCCACCATTTGCGAAAGTGCATTGCCTCGTGTTTACTCACTATTTCCGGCAGCGCAAGCGTTGCGCCGTGTTCCCGAAGATAGTCCATTGCGGGACGAGGGTCATATTCGCCGCGATGGGGCCAGCAAAACCCTACCGCACTTTTCTGCAATGAGGGGAAGCCCTGTTCGAGCGAGCGCGTAATAGCCATGCTCCAGCAGCGATGCTCCTCTTTGCTAATTAATTCCCTGCGTGCCATCAACTC
>JBOIFK010000054.1:0-6847 GCA_050741585.1 Nitrosospira sp. | reverse complement strand
ATCTCTCTCATAACGACTACTCTGACCATTCTCGGAATGAGACAGCGTGTTCGTTATTGCCAGAATCCCCGTCGCCTTATTGGATCGACTGACTCATCATTGCCATCGTCGAAACCGGTAACAAATCATTCCGCTTCAAGCAGACCAACGCAACCGCCAGGGATCTCTTCAAGAATCGGGAGAAGGAGAAATTCTCCTCAGAATCGGAGGAGCCCGGCTGATCTTTGCTCCACTGCCATCATGTTCAACAACATCAATAGCGGGCATAAGTCACCTCGTCCGGTCGACTTTATCCACTATAACACTTGATCAATTTTTAACCGGTAGCAACATGTAAGACGATAATTTATCAAGAAAGATAACCCTACCGCTAAATTATGCAAATTAATGATTCTGAGAATTCATTCAACCCATAAAGCGGACCCCAATTCGTCGCCAAAAGCTTTTGATCGGCATTTTCTAAATAGTATTTCGAATTCAAGCTATGACAAGTCCAATTGATTCCACCGAATTGAAGAAACTCTACCATCATCGGTGGCAACCCAACCTAAAAATTCCTTTATTTTACGGAATTTGGATTGGATTAGGAGCAATCGCCTGGAACTCTTCCCATTGGGCCATCACTTGGCTCTGTTATCTTGCCATGGGCTACATGCAGATGGGCATCATGACTTTTATGCACGATTGCACTCACAGCGTCCTGTTTAAGGCAAAGTGGAAAAATCGGGCATTTGGCTCTTTTGCCATAATACCCATGCTTATTTCATTTATTTCCTTCAAGGAAGATCATCTTTTACATCATCGCCATAACCGCTCTCCAAAAGATCCAGATGCATTCACGATGGGTAAACGTGGAATCGGCGACTATATCCTTTTTTACGCGTATGCCATGTTTGGGGTACTTCTCACGGCGATTCAGTTCATTTTTATTTTTCCGCTGCAAAAATTCAGAGGTAAAAAAGCGCTGATTCATTGGAGCGAAATTGCATTTCACATAGTTGTCGTTGTGACCGTTTTTAACTGGGCTTCCAGTCAAGGAATTGTATCTAAAGTTTTTGCGGTTTGGTTTTGGCCGCTCATATTTTTCGGATTTTTTAATAGCGTCCGTTTTGTAGCAGAACATTATGGAACGCCCTGGAATTCCGGGCAGCTTGGCGGCACTCGCACTATTATTAGTAACCAAGTAAATTCTTGGTTCTGGAACAATATTAACTACCACATTGGGCATCATATGTATCCTGCGGTGCCTTGGTATAACCTTCAAGAATTACATACGCGGATGTTGCCTGAAATCGTGCGCCAGCACGCAATCGTTGATAAAAGTTATTTCGTCGTCTTTTTTTATGCCATGGTAAGAGGACCGGAAAGCATAGAGCAAAACGTAGAACTCAATGCTTCGCGGGAAGCTGGAGCTGGGTTTGGTTAGACCGAGTAAGATTTAACCGAGTGCAGGCTAGCCCTTCACCCGGACAAGACGAAGGTGGTCTACCGTAAAGACGCGCTACGGCAGACACTATCCGGAAACGCATTTCGACTTTCTGGGGTATCGATTCCAGCCCCGGTGCGCGCAGCGCCGTGGGGGCGAATTATTCCTCAGCTTTCTCCCAGAAGTCAGTGTGAAAGCCGGAAAGGAAAGTCGATTCGGCAAACGATCCGAAGCTGGAAGACGCACCGATGGATTCAACTCACGATTGAAGAACTGGCCGCCAGCTTCAACCCCGTGCTGCGGGGCTGAATCAATTAACACGGCAAGCTCTACAAGTCGAAACTCGCCCCGATTCTGGGACAATTCGACTATGCCCTCGTGCGGTGCGTCAAATGGAAATACAACGGTTAGGTGGTAGCACAACCCGGGCGCGAGCATGGTTGAAGCGCGTAGTTACGCAGCAGCCTGGTTCTTTGCCCATTGGCACATCACCTGCTCAAGCAGGGTATGACAAAATTTGCTGCTTTTTCTCGTCAGATCGATAAGTGCAGCTAAATACAACGACCTTATAAGATGAAGCATCGAATATAACCGCATGTTTCATCTGCCTATCTGACCGGCATGAATCGGTTTGATTTCTACGGGAAGAGAAGTATTTCCCGTAAAACCACGCGAATAACGCTATCGCCTGGTGAATATGGCTAGCGATGCCGCCGAAGCGATCACCGCTAGCCTGTCATGGCCGGCGTAGCCTGATGCCTCCCCTCACGAGGATTCCGCCAGCCAATCGACACCGATTCGCCTGCTTGCTCATTCTCCGCGTACCTTGGTGCATCTGGCACACTCAATGGCGACGCTGCGCGATAATGCAGGCTCCTGGCAAAACTAGTGCTTAACAGCATTCAGCTCCTTACCAGCGTTCAGCTTCCTTGCGTGAGCCATAACACGGTGTGGTTTTTTCTTTTTCCACACGACCCTGTACATCGGATCACTGAAAAGGATCCTTTTCTGGGCTACATTCCTGGCTAATCCGCTTAAGGCAGCGACGCTGATTGCTGTAAAGACAACAAGAAGTATCAGCGGTAACCATTTCTTTAACAATCGTATCTCCAATGGGGCATAATAGCCGAAACTGTTTTCAGTTCATCTCCAGTTAATCAACAGGCGTTTCTGAGGCATGTTTCCGTCGTGCCGTCCGGAACGGCTTTCTATTTTTTTGCCTCCTTCAACTTTCCACGCCGCTGCCTCGCGACTATCTTTGCGGCGCAAGAGGTTTCTCCCGCGGCGTAGTCTGGATGCGTTCAAATTTCAGCGTGTCGCTCTTGATCCACGTCGCGTCCGGGTCAATGTTCCGGGCCTCGCGGTAGCTGGCCATTGTCGATGATATCGTTGCCGTGCTCACCATACCACCTTCGTTGACCTTGGAAGCAACCACGGTGTCCGGTTTGATACGCATGTCAGGCTTGAAAGAGGCCGCCGGCTGCCCGGGCGGAGTATCAATTACCATGCCGTGAGCGCCCTTGACCAGGACGCCGTGACGTCGCAGTTGTATATTCACGCCGGCGAGCAATCCGGCCAGCCTGCCTGACGTAATCAGGCGATTACGAAAGCGCCGCAACGTGGTTTCATCCGGCACATTGTCAGACGCGCCCAAGCCACAGAAATGCATGAAGTCGCTACGCACGCGCAGCGCTTCTTCAAGCTTCGGATCCGACAAGCTATGCCACTGGCCCAACAACACCGCTTTGAACATGACCAACGCGTCGACGGGTTTTTGTTCTACCTCCCGGCTGACCTCGCGCCTGTAGAGCTCAACAACCCGTACCCGCAGATCCTCCCAGTCGATCAGCGCGTGGGCTCTCATCAATGCGCTGTGGCGTCTCGTGCGTGCGTCCATTTCCATCGGTTCTAAATTGGTCTGCATCTGCTCACCCTCCCTTTGTTTAATGCCTGCCTCTGATTCGTTACATGCAATCTGTTTCAGTTGTGCAGGGATTTTTCAATTGAAGATGGCTGTCATTCAGCCATTGCCAAGCCTGGCTCATTGCGTGGAAAACTGTGAAACCGGGCAAAGAATGTAACCGCTCCATTCATTTGTCATTTAAAATGCTACCGGTTGCTATTAAGTACGGCCTCTAGTTTGCGTGAGTAGTAGTAGCCTTAATATTTTGCCGGACACTGCTCGCGTAATCGTCCTGTGCCAACTCGGCCGCCATCCGCCGGTGAGCGGCCGCTTTCACAAGGCTTGCCTTGGTTGCTTGCTCATATTTGAGCATCAGTGCCCATGTCTGCGATTGCCGGTCTTGCGATTGCCGGCCATAGAGATAGCCCCTTTCCTGGTAATGCTCAAGCAGCTTTCTCTGCTCCTCCGTCTTTTCCTGCATTTCCTGGGCCAGATTTTCAAAGTACTTTCTCAAGGTGTCATGGTCGCTGCGGGTTCGGGCACTCTGGACAACTTTACGGAGGGCGGGGCTGTTGACAGCCTCGTAAGGACTCATCGGCGCACACGAAGCCAATAAAAGGAGGATGGTGACAATCGTTAGAATTTCTCTTGTTTCCATGGTGTGCTTAAAATCCTATCGACCTGAAATGGTTGGAATACGAGCGAAGTACGCCACGTAAGTTCAGGTTACCAATTACCGGACACTTTGTCAACATTTTTATGTTTAAAGTGTATTAAGCTGACATTCAGGACAATGAAATTGGGGGTAGAAGCGGGCGGAAAAATGCCGGTTGCTTGGTTGCTTGATATGATGAATGAATGACAGGAACAATCAGGAAGCGTAAGTCGCCTTTCCCCAAATTTTTCTTCGGAGAGTAGGCGGGAGAGGTTCAAGGTTTTACTTCAGTGCCCCGCCGCAGTGTATGCCGGAAGCCGGCAGCACAATGATTTTCTTCGCCGGCAATAAACTTAATTGTTTCTCTTAGTGAGGCGGTAACAGTATGCGTAATCATCGAATGTAGCAGGTCCAGAACAACTCTCGACAGCAACGTCTGAGCGCATTCTACTCCTTGATTTCCATCAAATACGAAGTCACATGCCTTATCCTGGCATTCCGCATCTCGAATACATCAAAAGACGGCGTTCAGAAAACCGCCGTCTCTCCTGGCGGAGCGCACACCGCCTTCAGCCACGACGTCGTCGTCTTCGGTCATGGCGAGTGACCTTGATTGCGGGGGGTTCTATAAAGGCGTCATTCTCGATTTCTTTGTCGAAGTCGGTCTTACCCGCCAGGTGAAATATGCCAGGCACAACCCATTCAATGTCATCCGTCAGGCAGGAAAGGATTTCCGCATGATCCGACCTGGCGAAAGCATCCATATATGTCTCACCGTTTGCTTATTTCAGCTCATGTTTCTCTCATGCGAGGCCCTCCTGACCTCAAGGCATTCCTGCTACTGATTTTCCTTAAGACGGGCTTCTCGGGAACAGATCATTGATTCTGAAGCCCATGTCGTCATCGAGCATCCCTTGATAGCGTTGTCGCCGGAGCAACTCATCGATTGTGAGGCCCACTGGCAGAAAGCCGTCGAATACAGTACCCAACCTCTTCGCCTTAAAGAATTCCATACCCTTGCTATAAGCTCTAGGCGGCAGGGGGATATATTGGACTTCTCTCACCGAGGCAGATGCGTTTTTCATGTAGTACGCAACAAACTCCTTGACTTCGGGTTTCTCCGCCGCCTTCATGTTCACATAAATGAAAACGGGGCGTGATAAAGGCTGGTAGCTCTCGTTTTCCACTGTTTCAGCGGATGGAATGATCCCTTCGCCTCTACCATTATCCACAGCGACAGCTCGAACTTTGTCCTGATTTTTTATATAGTATCCGAAACCAAAAAAGCCCAACGCATTCTTGTCGCTTGCGACGCCCTGCACCAACACGTTATCGTCCTCGGAAGCCGTAAAATCGCCGCGGCTTGATCCTGTCTTTCCGACAATGGCCCGGGTAAAGTAATCGAAGGTGCCGGAATCCGCGCCCGCGCCGTAGAGCTGGAATGTCTCATTAGGCCACGCGGGATTTATCTGATTCCACTTGGTGATTTTACCTTGGGCGGCCGGCTCCCACATTTTCTTCAGTTCCGCAACCGTGATGGTTTTTAGCCAGTTATTCGCCGGATTCACCACTATTGTTATGGGATCAAACGCCACCGGCAATTCGACGTATTGCACGCTGGCCTTGTTGCAGGCCTTCATTTCCTTTCTCTGAATGGGGCGTGAAGCATTGACGATGTCTATTTCACCGCGGCAAAATTTGATGAAGCCGCCACCGGTACCGGAAACGTCGACCGTGACGTTAATACCGTTTTTTTGGCTCATCTGGAAATTTGTAGCTACCGCTTCGGTAATAGGATACATGGTGCTGGAACCATCAATTTTTATCGTTGCGTCAGCACCCGCAACGCCGGCAATGCTGGTTAACGCACCCAGTACAGCGGCCATACCCAGCACTTTCTTATGTGATATGAACATTTTTCTCTCCATTCTGTTGGTCGGACAGCCGCCATATCAACATGGATCAACATGGCATGCTTTTGATACTAGCATATGGCATGAGACAGAAATATGACGAAATTGTGACCGGAAGCACAGCGGCGAGAGTCGGTTCAAGGTGATGCCGGACGGAAAGCTGGGGGAAGATACGGGGGGAACATGGCAGTGACGCCGAAGGCGCCTTGGACAGGGCGAGTGGAACTGGGAAACAAGCGAGCCGACGCCGGATTCAGGCTTACGAAGCCAACCGGCCTTCTTCGATAAAGGAAATATCGAACGACATTACCACGCATTTATCCGGCATGACCAGCCGCTCATCCTTATTCGCGTAGTCGAGATGGCTGAGAAGATCCTTGATGATGTTGATCCGCGCCAGTTGCTTGTCGTCGGCATGCACAATTGTCCACGGCGAGGTAAGGTTATGCGTGTGCGCCAGCATCTTGTCGCGCGCCAGACTGTAATCCTTCCATTTCTTGAGCGCATGCTTGTCGAGCGCGCTTATCTTCCATTGCGCGAGAGGGTCCTTCTTGCGGTCATCCAGCCGCTCCGCCTGTTCGGATTTGCTGATATCGAGGTAGTACTTCAGGAGCTTAATGCCTGAACGCACCAGCATATGCTCAAATTCTGGCACCGAACTCATGAATTCTTCGTACTCGGCGTGCGTGCAAAAACCCATTACCGGTTCCACTCCCGCCCGGTTGTACCAGCTGCGGTTGAATAACACCAGCTCCTGCGCCGCGGGCAGATGCGAGATATAACGCTGGAAATACCATGAACTGCGATCCCTGTCCGAGGGCTTGCCAAGGGCAACGACGCGCGTTTCGCGCGGGCTCAGATGCTGAATGATGCGCTTGATCGTGCCGTCCTTGCCGGCCGCATCCCGGCCCTCGAAGATAATCAGAATCTTGTCGCCGCACTTGATAAGG
>JBOIFK010000053.1:0-3901 GCA_050741585.1 Nitrosospira sp. | reverse complement strand
ATCGGCTGCAAAAGCGTCTGGACGGTGCATATTTCACCGCTTTTTCGACCAATAGAACAACTATTGGTCTTCAAGATCGTCAAAATCTGTCCTCGCCCAGTCACTTTTTCGCATCGATTCTTCAAGTACGACAGGCTGCTAGGTGTCGGTGCCGCCCTGCTTGAACATCGCCTCGGCACGCTGCCTGATTTCATCCGGCGAAAGCGCTTCCTTGTGGGTTGCGATGAACCAGATATGTCCGAAAGGATCCTCCAGCGTACCTGTCCGGTCCCCGTAAAATTGGTCCTGCACCGGTCTGAGCACCTTGGCACCCGCACCGATGGCCTGGGAAAACACCGTGTCCACGTCTTCCACATAGAGATGAAGGCCAATTGGCGAGCCGCCTGACTGCGGGCTGCGGAACGGGCCTTCTCCGCCGCAGTCGTCAGCCAGCATGATGCGGGAATCGCCGATCCTGATTTCGGCATGCCCGACCTTTCCGCCAGGCATGTCCATTCTGAACAACTCCTCGGCGCCAAATGCCCGCTTGTAAAATTCAATGGCGTCCGCTGCGCCTTTGGTCATCAGGTACGGCGTGATGGAGTGATAATCATCGGGTATGAAATTAACTGTCATGTCTGTGCTCCTTTTAACGTTATCCAAATCCCTGACTGGAAGAAGAGTACCCTGCCTGAGCCCTTATCCCCCGCCAGACTCTTGTCCGGCGATCGGCCAGCCGAGCCAGCCTTGATCAGGCATACGGGGTGGCTGCTCCGGCGGCGTCCGCGCATGCTCACGTCATTTTATTTCCAATGCGGGCCTGTCCCAGGCCGCCAGTGTAGCGGCAGCCTCATACGTGGTCTGGAGAAACAGGAGCAGCGTTTGCTCCGGATTATCGGCTGTCCGCACGGCTTCGTAGGGCAGGATGAACTCACCCAGTTTGTCATGAAAATAGGCTTCTCCGGGCTGAACCGGATATTGATTGAAACCGGCGGGACTGGGATAAGCATAGGCGTAAAAGGCCGCTTCGCCCAAACCCGCCCCGGCCCAGAATCCGGCGCTCGATACTTCGTGTGAATACGCTTCTTCCATGATCCGGGCAGCGACGTTGGGAGCGCCGCCAGGATGCTTCGGCGCGGTGCGCCCGGAAAACCGGGTGACCGCGAGATCGAATGCTCCCCAGAAGAAGTGCACCGGGCTTACCTTGCCAATAAAGCGGGCACGGAAATCCTTGAAGACGCGGTCAACCTGTACCAGCGCATGCCAGAAACGGGAAACCGCATCGGCATCGTAGCTTGCATGCCGGTCATCCTTCTCGAACGGTATCGCCACTTCCACCTCGACCGGCCGGGCGAGGATCTTGACTTCGATACCGAGGTCGCCGAGCGTCTGCATCATTTTGCGGTAGAAGCCGGCAACCGGCATGGGCGCCAGGGCAAACGAACAGTCAGCGCCTTGCGATGTGGTGATGCGCAACGCGTGGGCGACAAAGTCGAAGTCGATGGCAAACGTGAACGTCCCGTAAGGGATGGGCGAGGTCGTGAGTCCGCGCGTGGTGACGTAGAGCGTGGAACCCCAGCAGTGATTGACGTCCGGCGAGAGCATCAATCGGATTTTACCGACGACCTGCGTCCACATGTGAAGCGTGTCGCAAGTTGCCTGCCACTCCTCCAGCGGGGGCAGCCGGGGCCACTCACCCTGAATGGTTGCCATGTCATCGATCGTCATAGTCATTCTCCCGGGCGGCAATCACGACTGCCAGATTGCAGGACGAGATGCAAGATGCAGTAACACCATGCTGCATTACCTCGAGAAATCCTGTCGCCCGCCGTAATACAGGCAACGCCGATTTTGCACGCATCGGCGCAAAGCGCATGTATCACCCTTACTGATGAGCGCCATTGCTCTATATTACTTGCTTTTTTTCGTGTCCACCATGGGTCAGGCGTCTTTGCGGGGTCAATAGGCTCCTGCCTTGGCCAAATTTGAAAAAAAAGAAATGAAAACAAATTTCCCCCTGGTTACATTGCAGAAAATACTTCAGGTGTCCCTTCTTTTATCCGGCCTGTTTCCAATTCTGGCGCACAGTCACGCGATCAGCGATCTTGCAGGCGATGCCGGTGCTTACGGTGCTTACTGGGGAGGCAACGCCCATGGCTACGGTGATGTCATCGGCGGCAGCACCTACGATATCAACGGCGCCGAAGGACGCTTGAGAACGGCATACTCAACATCAAAATCTGGTGTTGTCGCAGGGATGCGGCAAGCTCATTTTTTTACCTCTTCGTCCTTGCGAACCGACTCCCTGAACCATTCCGTTCCCGGCAACCCACCGCCGAACATCAGATATTGCCCCGGCACCAATAAGTGGTCAAAAAATATCACCTGATGATATTATTCGTGGAGCTAGTCCGGCCAGCTTGAAACTCTGCCTCATCGAGACCGGGAGAGGTGATTCAACGTTGCGGTATGGGTTGCGATGCGGCATTCGCGATAGCCTGGAAGCCCGCATTTACCTGCTATTCGCTGGCAGTTCGTGCATCCGCGGCAACGCCTGTTCCGCTAATTGCTTGTATCGGCCTTTATCTGCCCGTATCTCCCTTTATCTGACTGTATTTGTCGCATGTGTCCACCATCGGAATCATGTGTTGGCCAATGTTGCCGGTCGTTCGACCGTCAGGGAGAATAAATATCAACACACCATGTCGCTAGTCTGGATTGTTATCCTTCCATTTGCGGGCAGTCTCTGTGCCGCCTTCCTGCCCTCCCACGCCCGCAATGCGGCAGCCTGGCTCGCGGGCGGCGTTGCGCTTGCCTGCATCGCCCTGACATTCCAGTTTTACCCGCGGGTGACCGGTAGCGGCGTAGTGCGCGACGCAATCCAGTGGGCACCGGCGCTGGGCCTGGATTTCACGTTTCGCATGGATGGTTTCGCATGGTTGTTTGCCATGCTGGTGACCGTGATGGGCGCGCTGGTGATCCTGTATGCGCGGTATTACATGGCGCCGCAAGATCCGGTGCCGCGTTTTTTCTCTTTTTTTCTGGCGTTCATGGGTGCCATGCTCGGCGTGGTGCTGTCGGGCAACCTGATTCAGCTGGTGGTGTTCTGGGAATTGACCAGCCTGACCTCATTCATGCTAATCGCTTACTGGTATCACCGTATCGATGCGCGCCGTGGCGCCCGCATGGCACTGATCGTCACGGCCACGGGCGGCTTATGCCTGCTTGCGGGCGTGTTGATACTGGGGCGCATCGTGGGCAGTTACGATCTGGATACCGTGCTGGCATCGGGCAACCTGGTTCGCGCGCATTCCTGGTATCTGCCGGCGCTGATCCTCATTGCGCTGGGAGCGCTGACCAAGAGCGCCCAATTTCCATTCCATTTCTGGCTGCCGCACGCGATGGCGGCACCCACGCCGGTATCGGTCTACCTGCATTCGGCGACGATGGTCAAGGCGGGGGTATTTCTGCTGGTACGTCTCTGGCCCGTGCTTGCCGGTACCGACGCCTGGTTCTGGATCATTGGCAGCGCAGGTCTTTCCTCGCTGGTGCTGGGCGCCTACATGGCGATGTTTCAGCGCGACATGAAGGGCGTGCTGGCGTATTCGACCATCAGCCATCTGGGACTGATTACGCTGCTGCTCGGACTGAACAGCGCGCTTGCGTTGATCGCCGCCATTTTTCATATTGTGAACCACGCAACCTTCAAGGCGTCGCTGTTCATGGCAGCCGGCATGGTCGACCACGAGACCGGCACGCGCGACCTGTCGCGGCTGAGCGGCCTGTTCCGCGCGATGCCTTTGACCGCCACGCTTGCCACGGTGGGCGCCGCAGCGATGGCTGGTGTGCCGCTGCTCAATGGTTTCATTTCGAAAGAGATGTTTTTCACCGAGACGGTGTTCATCAGCGGCAACTTGATCAC
>JBOIFK010000052.1:0-4417 GCA_050741585.1 Nitrosospira sp. | reverse complement strand
ATCGGCTGCAAAAGCGTCTGGACGGTGCATATTTCACCGCTTTTTCGACCAATAGAACAACTATTGGTCTTCAAGATCGTCAAAATCTGTCCTCGCCCAGTCACTTTTTCGCATCGATTCTTCAAGTCCGACAGGCTGCTAGGTACTGACCAGCCGGGCGTCAACAGATTGGGATACCCTGTCAATGGCATCTGATTTTCAACCGGCCTTCAAGGCCCAGATCCGGTATCGATCCTAAATTCCGGCCCCGGCATCGAATACCTCATTGCGTATCTGTGCCTGCGAAATACTGCTGCCAGGCGGAACGCTGCGCGTGAGCCAGACGTTGCCGCCGATCGTCGAACCCCGGCCGATGGTAATGCGGCCAAGGATGGTGGCGCCAGCATAAATGACGACATCATCTTCGACGATAGGATGCCTGATATTGCCTTTTACCAATGCGCCGTGCTCATCCACCGGAAAACGCTTGGCGCCGAGAGTGACCGCCTGATATAGCCGTACATGCTCGCCAATGATAGCGGTTTCGCCAATGACGACGCCGGTTCCATGGTCGATGAAAAAACTGCCGCCGATCTGCGCACCTGGATGAATCTCGATACCGGTGGCCGAGTGGGCGATTTCGGAAATCATGCGCGCAATCAACGGAGCACCCAGACGGTGCAATTCATGGGCGAGCCGATAATGCGTGATCGCAGTAATACCAGGGTAGCAGACCAGTACTTCGTCGATACTTCGCGCGGCTGGATCTCCCTCGTAAGCCGCCTGGATGTCGCTTTCCAGCAGACTGCGTATACAAGGCAGCCGTTTGGCAAATGCCTGCGTAATGGCGGAGGCCTGCTCGCGATCGGCATTGCTTATGGCTTCCAGGCCAGAGACAAAGCGCAGTTCCCGGCGCACTTGCGCCAGCAGATCCCGCAGTGTCACATCCAGCATATATCCAACGTAATAATCGACACTCTCATCAGTGAGTTCCGGCAAGCCCAAACGGTTCGGAAACAGGACTGCACTCAATCCTTCCGCGATGCCCACCAGCACCTTGCGGGAGGGGAGCTTGGGCGGCCGATGGCGTCTCTGCCGGTTTTCAAGTGATTCCACACGCAGCGTGCGCAATTCGGCAACAACCGTATCAATTTCCAATCGTGCTCCTTTCGATGATAAGCACTCTGTTTTCTTTAATTCTGTCATTACATTGCCAGCCCCTGGGTATCAAATACATCCTCAAAAAGGCTGGAACTCAGGTAACGTTCCCCGGAATCCGGCAGGATGACGACTATCGTTTTGCCGGCATTCTCCAAACGCCTGGCATAGCGTGCCGCCACAGCGACCGCGGCGCCGCACGAAACCCCGGAAATAATGCCTTCCTCACGCGCAAGGCGGCGTGCGTAGCGTATCGCTTCCTCATTGCTGACCTGTTCGATTGCATCCACCAGCGAGAGATCGATATTTTCCGGAACAAAGCCTGCTCCGATTCCGGGAATCATATGCGGTCCGGGCTGCAGTGGTTCACCGGCGCGTTGCTGGGTGAGTACCGGACTGGCGGAGGGTTCGACCGCGACCGAAGCCATTGCTTTTCCCCGCGTCTTCTTGATGTAACGCGAGACACCGGTTATGGTGCCGCCCGTGCCTACGCCGGAAACGAAAATATCAATGGCGCCATCGGTGTCGTGCCAGATCTCCGGTCCCGTCGTTCGCTCATGGATGGCCGGATTGGCGGGGTTCGTGAATTGTTGCAGCAGCACATACCGGCCGGGTTCGGAAGCGACGATTTCCTCGGCTTTTGCTACCGCGCCCTTCATGCCGCGCGCGCCTTCCGTCAGAATCAATTTTGCGCCATAGGCAACCAGCAGTTTGCGACGTTCCAGGCTCATGGTTTCAGGCATGGTCAAGGTCAGCGGTATGCCGCGCGCCGCGGCAACAAATGCCAGCGCAATGCCGGTGTTGCCGCTGGTGGGTTCCACAAGTTCTTTCCCGGAATCGAGTAGTCCGCGGTATATCGCATCCTCGATCATTGCCGTGCCAATGCGGCATTTTACGGAATAAGCGGGGTTACGGCCTTCGATCTTGGCCAATACTGTAGCCGGCGCGCCGTCGATGACGCGGTTGAGCCGAACCAGCGGAGTGTGGCCGATGGATTGCGAATTGTCTTTAAACCAATGGGGCATTCTGAGACTTCCTTCAATATGGGCTGCCGCACCCAGTCATTCCGTGAGTATGAGGTGCGTGGGAAATGATGCAAACCCATCCCGGACGCCGGAGTTCAGGAAGTGCATTCCTTAGACCAATGGTTTTACCCGCTACGATATCTGGCATGTAGTCCCCGTCAGTCCCCCTGGACGCCATGGATTTCGAATTCACGCCGGGCGAATTTCTTCTTGCAATTGAGTCTGATAGCCGCGATACAATCATCTGACATTGTGCCTTCGCGTGGCTGAGTGGTCAATATCGGTTATGAATATCCATTGGCTTTAAGGGCCGGTGGATGCATTCGTCAAGGCTGGAAGGGGAAATCGGAGAAACCTTGCAGAGTTGATTATAATAGTAGACTTTCCGGCCAAATTTCCGCCACCTCTGTGATTAAGCCAGGCGCCGACGGCACTACCCCGATGCGAAGCAAAGATGCCTCGTATCGACATTGCCGGAATTTCGAAGGGAATTCCTGACGGCCAGGCGCAGTGTCCCGGGACAGCAAATGATTGTGACATGCATTATTGAAGTGAAGACGATCGTTAAGGCATGGTGTGAATTTTATTGATCTCCCAGCGGTTAAGGCCGCTCAGGGGGTGGTGCGCCTGCCTGGCTCGAAAAGCATTTCCAATCGCATTCTATTGCTCGCCGCGCTAGCGGATGGCGTGACCACCATACGCGATTTGCTTGCTTCGGATGACACGGCGCGAATGCTGGAGGCGCTTAAGGTATTGGGTGTGCCCGTCATCAAGATCGATGACGATGATTATCGTGTGCAGGGCGTAGGCGGACATTTCCCCGTGCGTTTTCCGGTCAATGAGGCGAGTTTATTTTTGGGCAACGCCGGCACGGTTTTTCGCCCTCTGACTGCGGTGTTGGCGCTGATGCAGGGATCTTACCGGTTATCCGGGGTGGCACGCATGCATCAGCGTCCCATTGGCGATCTTGTGGATGCATTACGCCAGCTGGGCGCAGATATCACCTATCTCGGCGAGGAAGGTTTTCCTCCGCTGCAAATCAGACCCGCCAGAATCCGTACAAATGCGATAGCAGTGAACGGGAATGTATCCAGCCAATTCCTGACGGGTTTGCTGATGGCTTTGCCTTTATGCGAGCCTATCCCCGGTAAAACACTGGCGATAGCAGTGGAGGGGGAATTGATCTCGCGACCTTATATCGAGTTGACCATTGCGCTGATGGCCCGTTTTGGCGTGCGGGTCGAGCGGGAGGAATGGCACCGTTTTGCTCTACGCGCCGGGCAGCAATATCGCAGCCCTGGCGAAATATTCGTGGAGGGAGATGCATCCTCCGCTTCTTATTTTCTCGCCGCCGGTGCGATCGGCACCGGCCCGGTACGGGTAGAGGGGATAGGGCATGACAGCTTTCAGGGGGATGTTCGTTTTGTCGAGGTGCTGGAGAAAATGGGCGCGCATATCAGGCGGGGGGATAACTGGATCGAGGCAAGCACGCCGGAATCGGGTTATTTGCGGGCCATTGATCTCGACTGCAACCATATTCCCGATGCCGCCATGACGCTTGCAGTCGCGGCATTGTTTGCGAAGGGCATTACCACCCTGCGAAATATCGCCAGCTGGCGGGTAAAGGAAACCGACCGCCTTGCGGCGATGGCAAAAGAGTTGCGCAAATTGGGCGCGGCGGTGGATGAGGGGCCGGATTTCCTGCGCATTACGCCGCCACGTGGCGGCCTCACCGCGCACGCGGTAATTGATACCTATGACGACCATCGTATGGCCATGTGTTTCTCGCTGGCGTCCTTTGGTGTTCCCGTGCGTATCAATGGCCCGGACTGCGTAGCCAAGACATTTCCCGCTTATTTCGAAAAATTCGCAGCAATGGTCGGAGCCTGACCCGGTTGCGTTTTCCAGATAGAAATCTAGATGAGGTCTTTCATGAATGTTGATGCTGTTCCCGTTATCTCGATTGACGGTCCCTCCGCTTCCGGCAAGGGCACGGTCGCGCAACGCGTGGCAGGAAAGCTGGGGTTTCATTATCTTGACAGCGGCGCGCTTTATCGTCTGGTGGCGCTGGTGGCATTGCGGTCGAGAGTTGATTTGGGCGATGAAGCAATGCTGAGTGACATCGCCACACGACTTGACGTTGTTTTTGAAGATGCGGAAATTCGATTGGAAAACGTAAATGTCACCGACGCAATTCGCGCGGAAGCATGCAGCAATGCCGCGTCGAAAGTTGCTGCTTATCCGCGGGTCAGAAC
>JBOIFK010000051.1:0-5352 GCA_050741585.1 Nitrosospira sp. | reverse complement strand
GGTTGGCGATACCGGCAAGAGCGACCCCGCGCGCTGGAAAGGCCAGCTTGCCAGCACCGACCTGCATGTTCTGTTGTTTCTCTTCGCCGAAACGGAGCAAATTCTGCAACACGTTACCGGTCAACTCCAGAAACTTTATTCCGGCCGAAACGCGATGTCCGAGCTTTCCTTTCACGACGGCCGGAGCCTGCCTGGAAATGTAGCGCACTTTGGCTACCGCGATGGTTTTGCTCAACCCACCATTGATGGCGGGCTTCCGCCGTTCATGCCGGACGTGCTTCCGAAAGCGCCGGCTGGAGAATTCCTGCTGGGTCATCCCAGCCAGTATTCAGGCTTCACTTACCCCGTACCGACGCCCGCCACGTTGGGCCAAAACGGCAGCTTTGTCGCGTTCCGCATCCTGGCCCAGGATTGTCGTGCCTTCGAGCAGTTTCTGACGGAAGCGGCTCAACAAACCGGCTTTGATCGGGAACTGATAGCCGCCAAGCTCTGCGGCCGCTGGCGCAACGGGGTTCCCCTTTCTCTCTCACCCCATTCTGCGGATGAAAATATCCCTCTCGAAAAGCGCAATAGCTTTGACTATATGCCAAGCGATAGCATGCCCGACGCCTTCGATGACCGTCGCGGCTATCGCTGTCCCCTGGGATCGCATATCCGCCGCATGAATCCGCGCAGCTCGATTGTGGCTGGAAACAGCGGCCTCAAGCACCGTATTGTCCGCCGCGGCCTCCCCTATGGCCCTCCTTATGATCTCGCCAATCCTGATGACGGAATCGAGCGGGGATTGCTTGGCCTGTTTATCGGAGTGAGCCTCAAGGATCAGTTCGAGTTTTTAATGTCCGACTGGGCGAACAAGGGAAGTTTTGCCCCCGGTCTGCGCAATACCAGGGACCCGATCATCGGGAATAATGGTGACAACGGGGCTTCGGACATAACGTTCCTTCTCCCTGTCGAAGGCAAAAAGCGCCCCTTCGAACTCGCCGGTCTATCCAGTTTCGTCACTTGCCGTGGGGCAGCGTATTGTTTTCTCCCCAGTGCTACCGCTATCCGTTTCATTTCCGCTTTGCCCGACGCTGCAATGAATTAAGAGCGCGTATATGGGTTCGAACCTGTCCCGCCTTTTCGAGTATTAAACCCAGATAATGGCAGGTCGAACCGATGTGCAAAATTGGCCTCATTTGCATGATTTATCTACCCGAGAAATCGTGCTGTCCTTTATGGAACACATGGTGGCGATGGAACATTGACCCGATATAGGCCAGTCGGCAGGAAATGTGTTTAAGGTCTTCCAGTTTCTCCGATTTTGCACAAAGCCTTCGAACCCGGGCTCATCTTCTTGCCTATTCTGCAAAAATTACCTACCCGTACCTGGACCTGGACCACTACCAGTCTATGTTTCACCAATGTTCACCAGTATTCCCCAGACTACAAATGTTCGTCACATACTGTCTTACTGGAACGACGGCAGGATATTATGTAATTTCAGATACTTAATCCAAACATTACAAATAGATGTCGCGCTTTGGAGACGATAATTTTTTACTGTCACCACTCGTTAATTATAAGCTACTAATTATTAATGACTTATTAATGACTTCAGTAACTGGCACAATATTTGCGAGAAGAGATGTGGCTGGCTATTGATACCCTTTGATGGAAAAACCCATTCACTGAATGGACCGCAACCTGACGGCGGGCGAATTTAGCCGGCTGCAATATTTTTCAATCTTTCTTTTGGAGAATTACATGACGCATAAAGCTGGAGAACTCTTATGACGAAAATGAAAGCGAGCGTGACCATCCTGTTGGCGATGTCAGGCCTTTTAACCCAATCCGTTTATGCGGCTGCGAGCGCGACCGGTAGCGTGGCCGCCGCCGCAGCGGCGCCGACGCCAGCACTGAGTGCCACGAGCAATGCAGCGGTTTCCACACCAGCGATCGGGACGACAAGTGAGACAACCGTTGCCTCATCAGCAGTCGACGCCTCAGGCAAAGCAACCGTCACCACACCGGTACTCAATACCACGAGTAATGTAACCACGACCTCATCGGCACTCGACTCGGGCAAGGAAATACTTTCTGCACAAGGGCTGGGTACGACGGATAAAGTAACCGCAGTCGCGCCCGCGTTTGACGTAACGAGCAAGGTAGCGGCCGCATCAGCGCTTGATGCCAACGGCACGGTAACTGTCGCTTCACCCGCGCTTGATGCAATAAACAAGGTGACAATCCCTGCGCCAGCGCTTGATGCCGCGAGCAAGGTGGGCACCTCAGTCTCAGCACTTGATACCACAGGCGAGGTAAACGCCGATGTTGGTTCCTTGGTCGCCGGTCCGGCTAATGCAGCAGCCAGTGTGGAGGTCAACAGTCACGACGCGAGCGCGTTGAATGCAAATGCCAACTCCGCATTGGGTGTTAACTCCGCCCTCCAGGCGGACAGCACTTTCGACACGTCCTTGGCGGGTGGGACAATTGGTTTGCACGCCGACAAAATCGTTCCCGCCAATGCGGGATTGGCTGTAACGGCCGATGCCGCGGTAGCCGCCATCCCGGAAGCCGACACCTATGCGATGTTGCTGGCAGGGCTAGGTTTGATGGGTTTGATGGTACGCAATAGAAAACAACCTGCCACTTTGTGATGTAAAATACCAAGGTCCCTGGCGTCCGGTATCCGGATGGAAGGGGATCTTGGCCTGGTAGACGAATTTTTGGGTCAGGTTGGTCCGGCATTTCGCCCGGCAACTGAAAGAACGATTTTGGATGAGAACAGCAGGGGGAAGATAATAAGCATCGCTCGACAGGGAGTACAGATGACAGCAACCAGATTCACGCTGGGAATGCTAACCGCATTAATTTGCATCCCTGTTAAAGCCGAACTTATCGGTGAAGTGGATACCGCTTTCCGCTGGTTGGGAAAAGATGATCGTGTGCTTATAGAAGCGTATGACGATCCAAAAGTCGGAGGGATAACCTGCTATGTTTCCCGCGCGAGAACGGGCGGCGTGAAAGGTACGGTAGGGCTGGCGGAGGACAAGGCAGAAGCATCCATTGCTTGCAGGCAGGTATCGGAAGTGCTCCATTTTTCCGAAAAACTCCCGCGACAGGAAGATGTGTTTACGGAACGCATGTCCATTCTATTCAAGCGCCTGCATGTCGTCCGGATGGTTGACTCCAAGCGAAACACGCTTATCTACCTGACCTATTCCGATAAATTGATAGAAGGAAGTCCAACAAATAGCGTTACCGCTGTTCCTGTGGCGCGCGCAACCCCGATCCCCGTTAAATAGGCGCCACCAACGCAAAGCCATAGGGGGTCAATGGAGCGAGGCATGTTACCTGCATGAGGCCCGATGGCTCCAGAAGCGGCCTTGTCCTTCGTTCATTCGGCGACCTTTGCCTCTCTCGGCCTTGGCACCCCCCTTGATCCTCGTAATGGTTACGGGTATGGTAGAGCTTCTGTACAACCTCTGCACATTACCAAAAGGTCCCTGCGTTGGAAACTGCGCCGCATTTTCCCGGTTTATCTGAATTGAGAATCATTCATTTACGTACGTTACCGTACGGACTTGCCGGTATACGTTAAATATACTTTTAATTTGTCGGGACCCATAAGCATGAAGATGAAAGAAAAAGCAAAACACGGAAAACCGTTCCACAATTACAATTTATCAATCTGATGGAGGTACGCAAATGAATACAATTCTTCGTAAATCGCGATTCACTCTGGCTATTATTGCGTTGATAGCCGGCGCCTTGGCTGGAAGCGCTGGAATAGCGACAGCTAATGAGCTCAAAGTTAATCTCAATGGCGACCAGGAAGTACCTCCCGTCGAAACTTCCGCGACCGGTAGCGGCACCATAAAAGTCGAGGACGACAAATCCGTCAAAGGCAAGATAACCACTTCCGGTATCAAGGGAACGGGCGCGCACATTCATGAAGGAGCGCTCGGCAAAAATGGCCCGGATATCATCACACTCAAGAAGACCTCTGACGACGAGTGGTCCGTTCCGAGCGGCGCCGCGCTAACCGATGCGCAATACGATGCTTACAAAGCGGGAAATCTCTACATTAATGTTCATAGCGAGGCCCATAAGAGTGGGGAGATACGTGGACAATTGAAGAAGCGGATGGATTAATTCCGATGCCCCGTCGGAAGACGGGGCAATTAATTCAGCCCTAAGCCCGACGGATGCCGGCTTTGATGGCTAATTCCTGGCTCACCTTAGCATGACAAAATACGATTCTCGAAATCGGCCGGGCGGATCCCGGCCCGGTCCCGGACCTTCTCCGGATAAACCAGTGCAAGACCCCCCTCGTCCCATCGAGCCTGACAAACCACGGAAAGATCCCCAGCCATTCGACCCGGATAAGCCTGTGGATCCACGGCCCTACGATCCCGATCCGTCTCCGGGGGATCCGGTCGTGGACCCTGCGGACGAGCCTCTGCTATGAATAAATGCTGGCTCTACAATTGTCATAACCCTGTGCCGTTTCAGTGAATACCTTCGCGGCTCCTGTCGACCTGGGCCTTGGTGACCAGACTGGCACGATTGCCCCATGCATTGCGGATATACGACAAGACCAGCGCAACCTCGTCATCGCGCAACACTTGCGCAAATGGCGGCATGCCGTAAGGGCGCGGATTACCCGCGGTGGACGGCGGGTAACCCCCATTTAGAACGGTGCGCACCGCGTTAACGGAAGGGGTCATGGTGACCCCCCGATTGCCGGCCAGTGGCGGATAAATACCCGGCGCGCCCTGCCCCGAATCGCCGTGACAATCCCGGCAATGTTTCTCGTAGATGCTGGCACCTTGGCGGAACCAGTTTTTCACTTGTTCGGTCAGCACGGGAGCGGCCGCTCGGGCACGTGGACTGCTCTCGGGCAATGACTTAAGGTAGATGGCCATCGCACGCGCATCTTCCTTGCTCAGATACTGCAAACTCTGCCTGACGACTTCCGCCATCGGGCCCGATGCAGCTGATCGCGGGGAAATACCCGTGGTGAGCAACTGAACGATATCCTCGACCGGCCAGTCAGCAGAGCCCGCCTCCAAGCTTGAGGTTAGAGATGGCGCATACCAGTTCGAACCCATGATCTGCCCGCCTCCTAATGTATCCTCCCCAGTGGCCCCAAGCGGATTGCGTTCGGCGTGACAGGCATTGCAATGTCCGAGCCCCTGAACCAAGTAAGCACCACGGTTCCACTCTTTGCTTTTCTCGGCTTCCGCCTGATAGACACCCGGTTTGAAGTAAACCGCGCGCCAGAGACTCAACAAGGGCTGAAAGTTGTAGGGAAAATCAATTTTGCTCGACGCGTTGTGCTGCATGATGGGAGCGAGCGTTTTGAGA
>JBOIFK010000050.1:0-3978 GCA_050741585.1 Nitrosospira sp. | reverse complement strand
CGCTGAGGGAACTCAACCCGCCGAACTTACGTTCGAAGTCCGACCAGTTCAGTACCAGCTCCGCCCGATCGGTGGGACCCTTTGGCGCCCAGCCGACGAAGGCGGCGATCGACGTGGCGACACCCGTGATGGTGCGCACGCCGCTCGGAATTTCCTCGATATAAACTCCTGGGTAACTAACAGCGACTGGCATGGAATCCTCCTTGATTGCAATAAATTCTCACAGGCGACAGATACTCGCAAAACCTGCCGCTATCATCCGACGAATACTCAAACTTGAAGCGATATTAAAATTACCTGCCATACGCCATCTCAGTGCGGAAAACGGCGTGCCGGCTGCAAGGTCTTGCGGTTGCACCCTGGTTTATTGCAGCCCATCCGGCGACCGTTTCATATCGACTGCATGAAAAAACGGGCCGTCATAAAGCTGGAAATTCGCGTCCGGTGTCAATTTCCAGCAAGGCTAAATGTTCGTTTTACTTCCCCGAAGAGAATCCTCTTTTACTTCTGTCACTGGTCTTAAAGCAACTCTCATGCCAGAATTATTTAAAAAAAATACTAAGTTGAATCAACCCCTTGAGTGGAACAGATTCGTGGCTCGCGGGTGGTCTTTTGCTGAGAAGTACAATAGCCTGCCTCGACAATTGGGATGTATTTACCGATAAGCTATTGAGAATTATCGTGTTACGTATGGCCGGGTCATTTTTGACCTAATGGTGGGTTGGAGCTGATCGTTCGCTGTTGCGGCAGTGGTAGCGTCCTTTTGAGATCTTTGGCGGCGAATGCGTGTGACAGATAAACGAATAAATCCGAAATCCTCGTTACGACGTATTGATAAAAATGGGGACAATCGAAAGAATCTGGAGAAAAGAGGGGTTCTCGAAATGGGTTGACTTTGACCCACTCAGGGTGATGATTGTCCTATCTCATATAAGCCCCTGAATTGCCTATTAAAAAAAGTGCATTATTATGAATGGCACGTTAATCGGCCCAACAATGTGCACGCCGGTTAGCGAACCGCGATTAGTTAGTAATTGATTCAAATTGGATTATCCCTTCGAAAAAATTGGCATGCAATTTGCTTAAAAGAACTATGTGACGGGAATTTACAAGCGAGTGGGCGAAGAATGGCGGGCAGGAGGAGCAGATGGGCCGGGTATCAAAATCAAAGGTAAGATTTTGCTTGTGGGCAATTTCCCTCTTCACATCCGGGAACGTCCATGCAAGCGAACTCCAGGTTTTTTCAGCCAAGGAAAACCCCGCCGGTACAGTGGTTGCGACTGCCGGTATCTTCACGGAAATCGCTCCAAGCGCATCGGCCTTTCAACTCCGGTTTGAAGACAACCTTGCGATTCAGGCCAGCGACGTTAAACCCGCGCCATCCTTCGTACCTGAGACATCGGTGATTCTTTGCGTCGACCAAAGCGGGTCCATGAGCCCCTCCGGCATCAAACAAATTCAGGATGCACTCAGAGGCGTTTTAGCCAAATCGGAGTTGCAATTAAACCTCGCCCTATGGGCGTTTGACACGGAAGTAAGGAAGCTTCGCGGCTTTTCCAAAAATACTGCGCAGGTGGCAAAAGGCATCAGCGAGATCGGTGTTAAATCCACACGGGATAGTAAAACCAAGCTGTACGAAGCCATCGAGCTCGGTCTTTCCGAGTTGCGCAGCCATGATGACAATGATCTGAAGCGCCTGATTGTCATTACCGACGGTAAGGATGACGGCAGCAGCATCACGGACCAGGTGATCGCAAGCAAGGCCAACGCCAAGGGGATTACCATTTACGTGATCGGGTTTGGTAATGTTACAGACGAAGACTCGGAATTGCTTGCGCGTCTGACGAAAAACACGGGCGGCCGCTTTATTCTCGCTGGCAATGCGCAGGAACTGTCCCGCGCACTCCATCAATTACTCAATTTACCTGCGCCCCGCGTGTTTAACGTCTCATTTCATTACGACGTCTCAGGAGACGGGCGTCAAGCGAAGTCGGCGCAACTGGAGTTTACTCCCGAAGGGAAGACGCCCGTGTTGCAGACGATCGTGTATGGGCTTTCAGCGCCTCACGTTGCCAGTCCGGCGGTGCCAAATTCAAGCGAATCCAGCGACAAATGGACGATTAACCTGCTGTCGGTCAATGTTGATCTCAGGATATTGCTAGGGACATTACTCGGTGGCATCGCGCTTGTACTCGCTATTAGAGCGCTAAGGAATGGAGAAAAACCGGAGGAGTCGGGGCATATTGAATTTGTTGGGGTCCAGATCGCTAACGAAGAAAAGCAGCCGCGTCCCCGGCGTGCGCGGACCTCCGTAGGTTTTGCATTCCCGGTACCCAGCCAAGGACGACCAGCGGCTGTTCTTCTTGGCGTGAGCGGGCTCGCCAGGGGACGGCAATATGCTATCGAACAGGTAACCTATCGCATCGGCTCGGGAGAGGCGAACGATTTGCAATTAAGTGATGATTACCTGTCGCACAAGCATGCCACCATAAAATATGACAGCGGCAGCCTGTACCTGAGCGACAGCGGATCGCGCAACGGAACCTTTCTCAATGATGTGAGACTTGACCAAGCAGCAAGAGTGCTCGCTCCGGGCGATCGCATTCGAGTAGGAAAATCGACGCTGGAACTGGTGGCGCCGAATGAGGACCAAGCGGTTGAGAAACACAGTGCCGGTGCCTGGTGATTCTGGCATGTGGCGGATCAAATGAGGCATATGGGATGCCAAGATTTTGAAACGGTCGATCGCAAATCAGTTGTCTGTCGGTGCGCGCTCCGAAACGGGGTACGTCCGGAACGAAAACCAGGACAGAATGAGTTGCGTGAGAGCTCTTTTCGGCGACGTGTATATCGTGTCGGACGGCATGGGAGGCCATCGAGGCGGCGCACTTGCAGCCGAGCTGACAGTCGAAACACTGACGCAAGGCCTGTCCCGTATTCGTTCGGTTGCTGTGGTAGCCGCTGAAACAAAACATGCCTTCGAAGAGGCGAACAAGACGGTCTATGAGCAGGGGCATTCGGGAGTCCCGGAAACTCAAGGCATGGGCGCCACGGCCGTCGTACTGTTGGTGGCAGGGTCGAAGGCCATCGTCGCGCATGTAGGGGATAGCCGTGCCTACCTGTTTACCAGGGGCGAGCTGCGTCAATTGACCAAAGATCACAGCCGCGTTCAGCGCATGGTGGATGCGGGAATGCTAACAGCTGCCGAGGCCATGTCGCACCCTGACGCAAACCTATTGGAACGTGCGATGGGTACTTCACCGGACGTAACGGTGGATATCTCTCCATGGATACCGCTGCGCGCGGGTGACCAGGTTCTTCTGTGTTCGGATGGGCTTCACGGCTACGTCACCGATAGCGAGATCGGCGTCATCCTGAGCCAGGAGGCGACAGCACAGGAATTGACGGACCAGCTTGTCAACCGCGCCTTGCAGAAAGGTGGGGAAGACAACATAACCGTCCAGCTGATCGAATACGGGCGGCGGCGAAAACGCGGATGGTCACAGGTTATCGGTCGTTTTGCCATTGTTTTTCCGATTGCCCTGGGCGTTCCGGCGGCGGAACATGGAGTGGCTGGGGACGAGTCTGGGGTACAGGTAGGCGGGGTCGAGAGCGCCGCCCAGGCCGGTATGGCGAAACATGATGGGTATTTCACACTGTAAACCAGAGGTCATTGCTAATGAATGACGAATCAAAGCCGAGCGACATTTCCAAATGGTGGAAACAGATTGTCGGAACCAGCGCCTCGGATGCCCGTGTTTGCGAAAAGGGACATCCGATGGACCCAAATTGGAAAACCTGTGCCTATTGTGATGCCGAAGCTCGCGCTCACCAAAAGACTGCTCACGAACCTAATGAGATCGAATCAAGCAAATCTATGCAAAGGAGTGTCACCATGGAAAGGAGAACCACGCAGATAGACAATGGAGAATCAGGCGAAGGACGGGGTGCGACAAAGATGGAGACATCAGCCGGCAT
>JBOIFK010000049.1:0-5971 GCA_050741585.1 Nitrosospira sp. | reverse complement strand
GCACTGGTACGCGTCTGGCCGATCTTGAAGCGGAATTACGCAAGCATGGCCAGATGCTGGCGTTCGAGCCGCCACATTTTGCTTCTGTCGCCACGCTCGGCGGCTGTGTTGCCACCGGATTATCCGGTCCGCGCCGTGCATCCACCGGTGCGGTGCGCGACTTTGTGCTGGGGGTGCGCATGCTCGACGGCAGGGGAGACGACTTGAGTTTTGGCGGCCAGGTAATGAAAAATGTCGCGGGCTACGATGTTTCCCGTTTGATGACCGGCTCGATGGGAACGCTGGGTTTGCTGCTGGAGGTTTCACTTAAAGTACTGCCGCTACCGGCAATGGAGATGACGCTGCGCATGTCAATGAACGAAACTGAAGCGATCGGCAAGATGAATTTCTGGGCAGGTAAACCGCTGCCGGTTTCGGCAACCTGTTTCTACGATGGCGAACTCACCTTGAGGCTCTCGGGTGCGGAACCTGCGGTGCGTGCAGCGCATGCGAAACTTGGCGGAGATGAGATAGTCGAAGGGATGTCTTTCTGGGAATCGGTAAGGGAGCAGACGCATTCATTTTTTCAGCCTCAAAAATCTCTTTGGCGCTTATCCATAAAATCGACTACCCCGCCACTATCGCTGCCGGGAAAGCAATTGATCGAGTGGGGAGGAGCACTGCGTTGGTGCGTAAGCAGTGCAGAGGCAGAGGGGGACGCCAAAGCAATGCGTGAAATGGCGGTGAGCGCGGGCGGCCACGCCACGCTATTTCGCAATTCCGGGTTGTCCGTTCCCGTATTTCATCCCCTCGTGCCGGAAATGATGAAAATCCACCGGCGCTTAAAGGAAAAATTCGATCCCGCAGGAATACTCAATCCTGGCCGGATGTATCCGGAAATCTGATAATTCCTGTCCCTATAGCGGATTCACCGTAAGGGGTGACGATCAAGTGGCGCAAAAAATATTTATGAATCATCGCGCTAGACCGAGAACTAACGACCAATTGCTTGAGTTGGGATATGCAGACCAAGCTCGCCGATTTCATTAAAGATTCTCCCGAAGGGCTGGAAGCCGAGGCCATAATACGCGCCTGTGTTCATTGCGGTTTCTGCCTGGCCACCTGTCCAACCTACCAGTTACTGGGGGATGAGCTGGATAGTCCACGGGGACGTATTTACCTGATGAAGCAGGTCCTGGAAGGCGAACCGGTGACGCAAAAGACACAATTGCATCTCGATCGTTGCCTCACTTGCCGCGCCTGCGAGACGGTCTGTCCATCCGGCGTGCGCTATGGGCGATTGGTGGATATCGGTCGCGGCATCGTTGAAGAAAAAGTAGGACGCGGTATCGCTGCCGGCACGATGAGGTATGCGCTGCGTCAGGCATTACCCAATTCTGGCGTATTCGCATCGCTGTTGAAACTGGGACGCGGGGTCCGGCCATTGCTTCCGGGCAGTCTGAAGGGCTCGATACCGCCCTCCGTTCAGGGAAAAGCGCCCGCGGAAGCATGGCCCTCGGCGCGCCACGCGCGCAGGATGCTGGTGCTCGACGGCTGCGTGCAGCCAGCCCTGGCGCCTAATATCAATGCCGCCGCCGCGCGTGTATTGGACAAAATCGGGATCTCCCTTATCAGAGCGGAAGACGCAGGTTGCTGCGGCGCGGTTTCGTACCATCTCAATGCCCATCAGGAAGGATTGGATTACATGCGCCGGAATGTGGACGCCTGGTGGCCATACGTTGGAAATAAGACGGAAATTGAGATCGGGCAGGGAAGAAAAGCGGTAGAAAAAGTGGAAGCCATCGTCATGACTGCCAGCGGTTGTGGCGTCACCGTAAAGGAATACGGCCACTTATTACGCCATGATCCGGCCTATGCGGAAAAGGCGGCGTGTATTTCGGAGCTATCCAAAGATATCAGCGAAATTCTCGAAGCCGAGGCCCCGACACTGATTCCTTTTCTTGACGGGCTGCCGCCTGACACAACGAAACTTGCTTTTCATTCCCCCTGTACCCTGCAACATGGTATGCGGATTTGCGGCGTCGCCGAGAAAATTCTGCTTGCCGCGGGCTTTGAGTTAACTATTGTGCCGGATGCTCATCTTTGCTGCGGATCGGCCGGAACCTATTCCATTCTGCAGCCGGACCTGTCACAACAGCTATTGAAAAATAAAGTAACGGCATTGGAATCAGGGAGCCCTGCCCGGATCGCCACCGCTAATATAGGCTGCCTCATGCATATGCGAAGCGGTACATCGTTGCCAGTCAACCATTGGATCGAAATACTGGACGAAAAACTTGCTGATGATGATGCGCAGGCACTTGAATTTGCCGGCGGATAATAGAATTCGTTCCCACTCGAATTTATTGATGCAGATTTTCTCCATCGTTCGTTCGTGAACTCATGCCGGCTGAGGGGCCTGACGGCCGAGTTTTGCTTTTTACCCCTGCTTTAACCCTATATAATCAGGCTTACTCTTGTTTTTATTCTTCCGATACCATTCATGAGCTTCGTCAACAAGCCAATGGCGAAAAAGCCGAGCTCCAATCCGCTGCCAACCAGGATCGTCAGGCTATTGCGGGAATCCGGCGGGCTCGCGCTGCTGGGCGTGGTGCTTTACCTGGTGCTGATATTTTACGGCTATGACCGTGCCGATCCTGGCTGGTCTCATAGCGGAGACCGTCCGCCGCACAATCCAGGGGGGGTTGCGGGTGCGTGGCTGGCGGACTTTCTACTGTATTTGTTTGGTGTTTCCGCATGGTGGTGGATGCTGTTTTTCCTCTATCTGGTGTCGTGGACTTACCATCGCATTGACGGAGGGGTATTCGATCGTCGTCCGTTATTTGTGTCAGCCATTGGTTTCCTGGCATTGCTGGTTGCCAGCAGCGGGTTTGAAGCGCTGCGGTTGTATACCCTCAAGATGATGCTTCCGCAGGCCCCGGGAGGGGTACTGGGCCAGGTAATCAGCAAGGATCTCTCGCAGATGCTGGGTTTTACCGGTGCCACCTTGATGCTGCTGGTATTGATGGCAATTGGTTTTAGTCTGTTTACCGGTTTGTCGTGGCTGCGCTTTGTCGAAAAACTGGGGTCCATGATCGAGGGGAGCTGGTTGTTTGCCAAGCGTCGCTGGGAAGACTGGCAGGATCGGCGCGCAGGAGCGGTTTTGGCAATTAAGCGCGATGAACTGGTGGAGATCGGAAAGAGGCGTTTCGAGGAAAACCCGCCTTTGCATATCGAACCACCCGCTACCATCATTCTCAAGTCACCGCGTGTGGCCAAAGAGAAGCAGACACCATTATTCGTCGATTTGCCCGATTCACCCTTGCCGCCGCTGCATTTGCTGGACGAAGCGGCGAAGGACGTGGAAATGCTGTCGACGGACACGCTTGAGTTCACTTCGCGCCTGATCGAGCGCAAACTGATTGATTTTGGCGTGGAAGTCAAGGTCGTTGCGGCATATCCCGGTCCGGTCATTACCCGTTACGAAATCGAACCCGCCGTAGGCGTGAAGGGAAATCAGGTTCTCAACTTGGTGAAAGATCTGGCGCGGTCATTGTCGGTGGTGAGCATACGCGTCGTCGAAACCATTCCTGGGAAGACCAGCATGGGTCTGGAGATTCCCAATCCCAAGCGGCAGGTCGTGCGCCTGTCTGAAATCCTCAGTTCGCAGGCTTATGCCGACATGGCGTCACCGCTGACTATTGCACTGGGCAAGGACATCGGCGGGCACCCGGTAGTGGCCGACCTGGGAAGAATGCCGCATGTCCTGGTGGCAGGGACGACGGGATCGGGCAAGTCGGTGGCGATCAATGCCATGATCCTGAGCCTCATCTATAAAGCGACGCCCGAGCAAGTGCGCCTGATCCTGGTGGATCCGAAGATGCTTGAATTGTCGGTGTATGAAGGCGTTCCGCATCTGCTGGCTCCCGTCGTGACGGATATGCGGCAGGCCGCGAGTGCACTCCGCTGGTGCGTGGCCGAAATGGAACGGCGTTATAAGCTGATGTCGTCGCTGGGTGTACGCAATCTCGGCGGCTACAACCAGAAAATCCGCGACGCGATCAGGAACGAGGAACCGCTTACCAATCCTTTCAGCCTGACACCCGATGCGCCGGAACCTCTCGAGGAGATGCCGCTGATCGTCGTAGTCATCGATGAACTGGCGGACTTGATGATGGTGGTGGGTAAAAAAGTCGAGGAACTGATTGCGAGACTGGCGCAAAAGGCCCGCGCCGCAGGCGTGCATCTGCTGCTTGCCACCCAGCGGCCTTCGGTGGACGTGATTACCGGTCTTATCAAGGCCAATATTCCGACGCGGGTGGCATTCCAGGTATCGAGCAAGGTGGACTCGCGCACCATCCTCGATCAGATGGGGGCGGAAGCGCTGCTGGGTCAGGGCGACATGCTTTATCTGCCACCCGGCAGCGGTTACCCGCACCGCGTACATGGTGCCTTCGTCGCTGATCAGGAAGTGCACCGGGTGGTGGAGTATCTTAAGGAACATGGTGAGCCGCGCTATGTGGACGGCGTGCTGAATTCAATCGAGGAAGAAAGCGGCACAGGCGAAGGCAACGGCAGCAGCCTCGGCGGGCAGGAGGGCGGCGAGGCCGATCCCTTATACGACGAAGCGGTCGCGGTGGTGCTCAAGTCTCGTCGCGCCTCTATCTCGCTGGTGCAACGACACTTGCGCATCGGCTATAACCGCGCGGCGAGGCTGATCGAGGAGATGGAGCGCGCCGGTCTTGTCTCGGCCATGCAAACCAATGGCAATCGAGAGGTACTGGTTCCGGCGCGGAATGAGTAACCCGGCTTAAAAAGAACTGGATGCTGCCATGACGGATTTCAGCGCATATGCATGACCATGCGTTTCCTCACGCCGTGCCTGGCAACAATCCAGTCGTTATAGGCTACCCGTGATACATTCATTGCCGCCCCGCTCCCCAGGGTGCGGGAGGGGACGGGTGCCCTTCAGTCCGGCCGGTCCGCCCTTACGGGACGATCCGGTTGTTAAGGATGACTTTGCTCTGGCCGTTCCAGACGACGTCGGTCAGGTTGGAGTAGCGGGTGATGATCTGCGCCGCAATCCCGCCGGCAAACAGTCCCGACCAGCCCAGGATCACGAAGCCCCAGTGCAGCGGTGCGCTGAACAGTTCTTCCATGAACCAGAAGGCGTGGCCCCATTCGTTCAGGCCCACGTTCGGCAGGATCATGAGCGGGCCGGCAATGGCCATGACCAGCGGGAACGAGGTGCCCCGGGCGTACAGCGGCAGCCGGGTCATGGCGTACAGGTAGCTGGCCACGCCGCAGACGATGTACATGGGGAAGGAGCCGTAAAACACGACAACGTGGCTCGGGGTGAAGCTGGTGTCGCGGATGATGACCTGGTGCCAGGAGGCGTCCTGTTCGGTGAAGAAGCTGCCGCCCCAGTAGACGCCAAACAGGTAGACGCCCAGCCACATCATCCAGTAGAAGTAGCGCTTGACTTCCAGTTTCGGGTCCAGGTTGTCCAGGTTGGTGTCACGGGTCTTCCAGATCCAGCCCCAGGTCACGAGGGCAAAGATGGGCATGACAATCATGTGCACGCGCCACAACCCCATCCAGACTTTCTCGAATTCCGGCTCCATCGAGTCCATCCCGTGCGAGTACGCAAAGGTCCGCTGAAACCAGATCCAGAAGATCGCCACGCCCAGCATGGTGATCAGCCCAAATTTGTACCACTTCGAGTCGTACCACAACGACATGTCGTAATCGCGTCCGCTCGACCCGGCATGGCTGCCTGATGTTCCTAGTGTTGTTGCCATTTTTAATATCTCCTATTGCGTTAATCGAGAACCATCTTGCTCTTGCGGCCCCTGCGCCCGCCTCCGGCACCATACCCTCAGCCCCGGTCGAACGCGCCACCGCTTCCATGCTTCTGTTACCAAGACATTACATACCCACAACCCTGTAAAGACTATCCCCGAAGATGCCCTAAGTCAAGCAGTTTGTCGGC
>JBOIFK010000048.1:0-11147 GCA_050741585.1 Nitrosospira sp. | reverse complement strand
ATCCTCGCTGGGACCATTGAGCACTGCGGTATACACTGTCTGCTGAGCGGCGACCGGCATGGCGACTGCGGCCGCGAATAGACAAGCTGCAAATAAGGCACTGAGTTTCATGATCGCTATCCTTTATTTAAGAGGGGTTGGACTGCCAGGTGCTGCAAACAAACAGAAAGCAAATTACCAAGGTCAACTGACAAGAACTAGTTCATTGTACTCATTGATATTGGTTCTTCAATGGTACTTTCGGACTGATCGTAGCGGTCGATCAACAGGATCGAGCCCGCACAATTCTTAAGATGAGTGAGCAGTGAACCGGGCCGAATTACCGCGGCCTTTTTTTACAATTAGCCGCGGCAACCGACGAGATACCGGACGCATATGATGAAGCGGCTCATTCTTTTTCACCTGCGCCAGCAGAATGAACTATTCACATCGTCGGAGGTAGAGGGCAACGGGGAAACATGCGGGACAATGCAGGAATTGGGTCGCCGGCCAGAGTCGGATACAATCGTGCGGTAATGTAGTGTGACGCTGTGATATTGTCCTACCGGCGCAATTTTCGTTGTTAATCCAGCATTTGTTTCAGCATCTCGAGTCGGGAGCGGCTGCGGACGGACGTTGTGCGCGACATAAAAGATTCTTTTTTCGCCTTGCTCAAATTCATCGGAAGCGATAAATAAAGAAGTTTTCCCACCTTCGATTTCATGCGGTAGTATGCGTGGGCCAAATGAAGTGAGGAATGGAGTTGAAATAAGTCAACATGTTTAAGAACTTGACCATCAAGTCGCGTCTGATCTTTATCCTGTTCTTCATGGGAGCCTTCCTGCTGGGAATCGAAGCGCTCGGCTTGTTCGGCATGAGCAATGCGATCCACGGCCTGGGAACCGTTTACCATGATCGCGCCATTCCGCTCAAACAGGTCGCCGATATTGAATCACTCCTGCTTCGAAACCGGCTCGCCATTACGTCGGCTCTGATGATGCCAACGCCCGAGACGATTCAAGACAAAACCACGGCGATCGAACAGGATATCGAGGAGATGACTCGAATCTGGCAAGCGTACATCACCACCTACCTGACTCCGGAAGAAAAAGCGCTGGCTGGAAAATTTGCTGAAGACCGTGACAAATTCATCACGGAGGGCGTAAAAGCAGCGGTAACCGCCTTACGCGAAAATGAAGTCGGGGAAGCGTACCGGATTCTCGTGGAAAAGGTTCGTCCTCTCTATATGCCGGTCGATACAAGTATCAAGGCGCTCTTCAAACTGCAACTGGATGAAATCAATCGGGAATATAACCGGGAGCAAGGCCGCTTCGAAACCATTCGCAATATTCTTATTGCTTCAATAATCATCGCGCTGGCGCTGGCTGCACTGATCAGCATCACGCTCAGAAACGCAATTTTTCGACCTTTGGAAAACGTGGTGAGGATTGCACGGGGGGTCGCTGCAGGGAATTTCATGCAGGAAATCGAGGTCCGTTCGCAGGATGAAATCGGTCAGCTCATGCAAGCGCTGAAGGAAATGCGAGATAGCCTGGTGGATACCATTGCCCAGGTACGTGAGAGCGAGGCGTATACTAGTGCTTTACTGAGCAACCTGATCGATGGGGTCGTCTCGATTAATGAACAGGGCGTGATCAAAACCTTCAACCCGGCTGCGGAAGGGATTTTTGATTATGCGGAAAAAGACGTTATCGGGCAAAACATCAACCTGCTGTTGCCGAAGCCACGGTCTGAGCCAGGCCAATATCCCGATTATTTCAAGAATTATCTGGAAACAGGAGGATCCGCGGCGCTTGGAGCAACCAATGAAGTGACCGGCTTGCGAAAAAATGGCGCGGTGTTCCCCATGGACCTGGCAGTGGCCGAGATGCAGGCCGGAGGAAAACGCATGTTTGTTGTCATGGTGCGTGACATCAGCGAGCGTAAACTGGCGGAGGAGCAAAAATCACGGTTGATGGCTGAACTGGAAAGCGCCAATGAAGAATTAAAGGATTTCGCTTATGTGGTATCCCACGATCTGAAATCGCCATTGCGTGCTATCGGGGCATTGGCGGACTGGCTTTCCACGGATTATGCAGACAAATTCGATGACGAGGGCAAAGAGCATATGCGCCTGCTTGTCAGCCGGGTGCATCGCATGAGCAACCTGATCGACGGTATCCTGCAATATTCGCGCGTGGGCCGGGTGAAGGAGGCATTGGTCGAGTTGAACATCGGCCACGTCGTGCAGGAGGTGATTGATCTCCTTTCCCCGCCCGCAAATGTTACTATTAAAATAGAGACCCCTTTGCCGAATATCATCGCAGAGCCTATCCGTATCCAGCAGATATTTCAAAATTTGCTATCCAACGCTGTCAAATACATGGATAAGCCCCGCGGTGAAATTCGCATCGCCTGTAGCGCTGACGACGAGTATTGGAAATTCAGCATCAGCGACAATGGACCTGGTATCGATTCGCGCCATTTCGAAAAAATCTTTCAGCTATTCCAGACGCTCGCCCCGCGCGACCGGATAGAAAGCACCGGTGTTGGGCTGGCGCTGGTGAAAAAAATCGTGGAGATGTACGGCGGGGAAATCTGGATAGAATCGATACTTGGTGAAGGCAGTACGTTTTATTTCACCCTACCCGCAATTGCAACATCTGTTAACCCAACCGAAGGAAAAGAAACGTGAAAATTACCAATAAACCCATTCTCCTGGTGGAAGACGATCAGGTGGACACGATGACGGTCACGCGCGCATTGAAGGAAATCCACGTCACGAACCCGCTCGTGCATCTGGAAAATGGTGAAGAAGCGGTGCGTTACCTGCGAGACCCTGCCACTGAAAAGCCGTGCATCATACTGCTCGACTTGAATATGCCCATCATGAATGGCATCGAATTTCTGCAGGTGGTGAAACATGACGATCAATTAAAGCGTATTCCGGTAGTGGTATTGACGACATCGGAGGAACAACAGGATAAGGTAAACAGTTTTAATTTGGGAGTAGCAGGCTATATGGCCAAGCCTGTCGATTACCGGCAGTTCGTTGAAGTCATGCGCTCGATTGACGCCTATTGGACCATTAGCGAGATGCCGTAGCAGAAAACGACCTGTAGTACATTTCTGGATTCCTGGTGTCACCTGATTCCTTTATGACTAAACCGTTGATTCGCGTACTTCTCGTCGAGGACGACGTGGTGGATCGCATGGCCTGCCGCCGTGCTCTTTCGCAGGATCCAGACTGCGATTTTGTGCTTTCCGAAGCCGAAACCGGCAGGGAGGGGCTACAATTGGCTCGTACAGAACAACCGGATTGTGTCCTGCTCGACTATCATTTGCCGGACCTGAACGGATTGGAGTTCCTGGCTGAACTGACCGATGTCATGGGTAATATTTCCATACCCGTAATGATGCTGACAGGCGCGGATAACGCCACAATCGCGGTCGCAGCCATGAAGCGCGGTGCGCGAGATTACCTGATCAAGGACACGGACCGGCAATACCTCGAATTGCTACCCGCGATCATTCAACGCGTGCTTACCGAGCGGAGAATGCTGGCGGAAAAAAAACTGGCAGAAGACAGGCTGTTTCAGGCAGAGGCCAAATACCGTTCCCTGGTCGAGAAAATCCCGGCCATCGTTTATATTGCGGCGCTGGATGGAACGAACCGTTTTCTTTACGTCAGTTCCCAGATCAGGACGCTCGGTTTTTCTCCTGAGCAATGGCTGAATGATCCCGACATCCATCTTGCCCAAATTCACCCGGAGGATCGGGCCTATGCCCTTGAGGAACGCGCCAGAAGCCGTGCGACGGGCACTTCCCTGCGCTGCGAATACCGCCTGCTTTCCCGTGACGGAACAGTTCTGTGGTTCCGCGATGAAGCAAGCGTGGTGCGTGACGAATCGGGACGCTCGCTATTTCTTCAAGGTATTCTGGTGGACATCAACGAAAGCAAACAGGTGGAAGAGGAATCGCGTCAATATCGTTACCGCCTTGAGGAACTGGTAACCAAGCGCACAAATGAACTGGCAAGGGCGAATGAAGAGTTACGCCGCGATATTGGCGAACGCAAGCAGATTGAAGTGGAGCTCACGAAAGCCAAGACCGATGCGGAAAAAGCCAATCTTGCGAAATCTGACTTTCTTTCCAGCATGACGCATGAGCTGCGTTCCCCGCTGAACGTCATGCTTGGTTTTACCCAATTGATGGAGTCCGGTTCTCCGCCGCCCACCCCCACCCAAATGACCATGCTCAAAGAAATTTCCGGTGCGGGGTGGTATCTGCTGGAGCTGATTAACAAAATCCTCGATCTCTCCGCAATCGAATCTGGCAAGCTCGCAGTTTCTCGAGAACCGGTTTGCATGGCGGAAGTCCTATGGGAATGCCAAACCATGAGCGAACCGCAGGCACAGGAGCGCGGTATCCACCTGATTTTCCCCTTGCCGGATACGTGCTTATTTGTTAAGGCCGATCGAACCCGTGTGAAGCAGGTTCTGATCAACCTTCTGTCGAATGCGATCAAATACAACCGCAACGAAGGTACGGTGGAAGTGGATTGCAACGCGTTGGAATCGGGGCGTATTCATATCAGCGTCAGAGATACCGGGCCTGGATTGCCCCCGGAAAAACTGGCGCAACTTTTCCAGCAATTTAATCGTCTCGGCCAGGAAACCGGCTCCGTTGAGGGCACAGGCATCGGCCTGGTGGTTACGAAACAGTTGGTCGAATTGATGGGTGGCACAATTGGCGTGGAAAGCACCGTTGGAATGGGTAGCAGGTTCTGGTTCGAACTACTCTCGGATGATGCCCCCCAATCTGCGGATAAAGTCCAAGCACTTAATACAAAAGATTAAGACCACATTATCATATCCAGCGATTTCTTAACCAGACCAGATTTTCATAAGCCTTTATATTTATCTTCTGGCTATGCATGATGAAAACCTCGGAAAATTTGTAGGCATTGAGAACGATTCCACGCAGACTGCTTTTCAGCAAACTTTCATGGAGATCTCCATATCTTATTCCTATGGAAATAAATTCAATATAATTGAGGATATATCGAAGGGAATTAAGCTTAATCTGTACGGTATCGCTTTGAGATTCCAGTTCGGCTTGCAGAAGCGGGTTCAAGGTTCCATCCGGGGCAATGAAATTCCTGTTAACGATATCGGCATGAGCCATATAGGTCGCGGAGAGACGGGATTGAAGCAATGTATTGATGGTATGCTGTTTAATTGAATTTCTTACATTTACCATGGCCGTGATTATCCAGCCGGTCAGAGCAGACACCAGCGTTATTAAAAGAATCCATTTTTGAGTATCAAGGTCAGGTGGAAAATGACCCAGAAGGGTCTTCTGAAACCAGACGAGTTCCCACCCGGCAAGCAACAAAAAGATAACCAGCTCTGCAAAAAGCAAAAGACCCAGCACGCGACTGGGTCTGAACCACCGCGCGATGCTATCAGGCACGGCCTGCTCCCTCATTTTGTTTTTGCATAGTTACCCTTGAGAGAATTCCTGTCTTTGTTTTTTTGTCTCTATCTCAACTTGAGCGAGTATATATAATCTTCTCCCACAAAGTAAAAGACCCAACGCTAGGCTGGGTCTTTTACTTTTTGATGTGGCGGGACGCTGTTATGCGCCCCCTGTGCCTTCATTTTGTTTTTGCATACGCACCTCCGCGAATATTCCTGTCGTCTGTATAGATAGAATACTGAAATTTGGGCCAATGTCAATCATAATATTTGAATGCTTCGCTTCCAGAGTTCCCCGCCACGGGCATTGGCAACATCTCACGTGTGGCCGTTCCCTTACCCTTACTTTATGCCGGCTGCCTTCTTCCGATCTGTTAATATTACACTGATCATAATTATAGCGTATTCAGACTTTATACGTAGTCACTGGAGTAACGGATGCTCTCCGAGCTGCCCCGTGAGGTCCAATCTGGATGAAAGCTAAACCAGGGATTGAATCACATTCTGCAACACATGCAAGTGATTCCATTGAGACCCTGCGCAAAGCCGCCGCGGCTTGTCGCGCTTGCCCGCTATGGGAAAATGCCACACAAACCGTCTTCGGCGAGGGTCCTGCACACGCGCCAGTCATGCTTATCGGCGAACAGCCCGGAGACCAGGAAGATCTCACAGGCCGCCCCTTTGTCGGCCCCGCCGGCCAGCTTCTGACACGAGCGCTAGCGGCAGCCGAGGTTCCGCGTGAGCAGGTCTATGTGACCAATGCCGTCAAGCATTTCAAATTTGAGCGACGCGGCAAGCGCCGTCTTCACAAGAAGCCTGTCGATGCGGAAATTGCCGCATGCCACGACTGGCTGACGCGTGAGATCGAACTCATTGCCCCCACCCTACTTGTCGCCCTGGGCGTAACAGCCGCACGCTCGATTCTGGGCCGCGCGACACCGATCACGGCCAACCGGGGCAAGCTGCATGAATATGCTACAGGCATATCATTGCTGATTACCGTCCATCCCTCGTTCTTGCTGCGCATGCCCGAGCAAGACAAGGATAAGGAATATCGCCGATTCGTAACCGATCTCAAGTTGGTCAAACCATTCCTGCACGGGACTTAAAATACGGTTCTTGTCCGGAAACCGGCAATCTGGCAAACCTCGCCCTTTCACGAAACCGTATCATGTTCCCATGGTCAAATTATTAACCTAGATCCGGTAGTTGACCGCTCATCTAATAGATCAATGTTATGATCAATAACAATATTTCGTATTATTTGACGCTCACCTTCCGGGTGAGCCCCGCTACGGATTTAGGATTAATTGACGGAGGAGACGTGAGTGAAACAGAAAAATCTGCGGTTTGAAAGTGGGTTTCGCGTGGTTCTCGGCAACCGTGACTCTCAGGCAGCGGAAATGGTTTTACCACCCGGTGCTGCGGAAGGTAGTCCCGAGAATCGCCACCGCGGCGCTGACCAGTGGCTGTACGTATTGTCAGGAACCGGTGTTGCAACAGTGAATAGTGAGCGCCATCGGTTGAAGGAAGGCTCACTCATGCTTATCGACCGCGGCGATGAGCATGAAATTCGCAATACAGGCCAGGACATGCTGCGCACGCTCAATTTTTATGTGCCTCCTGCCTATACCTGCAACGGCGAAGAATTGCCGCGTGGACAGGACTGACAACAAATGGGCGAAACACGAATCGGGATTTCCGGGTGGCGCTATCCACCATGGCGAGGGGTCTTTTATCCTTCCGGCCTTCCACAGCGCCGCGAGCTCGAATATGCGTCCCACACTTTTCCCACAATAGAAATCAACGGCACATTTTACTCGCTGCAGAAGCCGGAAAGTTTCGACCACTGGTACCATGACACGCCGCCAGGCTTTGTTTTCAGCGTTAAAGGCGCACGGTATATCACACATATCCGGCGGCTGCGCGAGATCGACGGCCCGCTCGCCAATTTCTTTGCTTCAGGAATATTCAACCTGCGGGAGAAACTCGGCCCCATCCTGTGGCAATTTCCGCCCAGTTTCCGCTATGATCCGGAGAGACTGAAACACTTTTTCGAGCTTTTGCCCCACGATACCAAGCAGGCGCTGAGCCTTGCCCGACGACGCGAATCTCACATGGCCGGGCACGTGCGCTTGGCGGTCGATGCCAACCGCCCATTGCGCCATGCGATCGAGATTCGACACAAGAGCTTTATCGACGAATCTTTTGTGCAACTGCTGCGTGAACACAACGTTGCACTGGTCATCGCGGATACAGCGGGAAAGTGGCCATACCAGGAAGATATTACAGCCGATTTTCTCTATCTTCGGTTACATGGCGACAAGGAGCTTTATGCGAGCGGTTATACCCCTGAAGCGCTGACACGCTGGTCAGCACGCATTCGCGCCTGGCGCGCAGGCTCTCAGCCGGACGAGGCTCATCTCATCTCGGCGCAATCTCCGCCACAACGGCATTCCCGCGATATTTATTGCTATTTCGATAACGATGTTAAGGTGAGGGCTCCGTTTGACGCCCAGGATCTCATCGCAAAAACGGTAGAAAAAAAATAAGTGTCACCTCAAGCAGCGCACGCTGAATCTGGGACGGGAAAGGTTGTTTCGTGACGGTTTCTGCTCCTTTCAGCCGGGCTCTTAGCGATTTCTATGGCTTTGACCACCTGCCCTCGCCTGCTGCCTGGAAGACGAAGGATAATTGTCCGAATCGGGTCTTCCACGGGATTCGCCGCCTTTCCGGCCAGCCTCGCGAGCCTCTTCTGAGTTGAACTCATGCGCCGTTCCTTTCTCATGTGCCGCCCGGCCACCTTTTTGACCGGCCTGACGGGCCTCTTCGGAATCAAATTCGTGCGCGGTTCCCTTCTCATGGGCAGCCTTACCGCCCTGACTGGCGATTTCGCGCTGCTTACGCACGTCCATTGAGGCAAAACCGCGTTTGCTGCCGTTGCTGCTACTCTTCATACTACCATTCTTATCCCTGTCCGCAACCATGGCAAACCTCCTATGTTGGGTACTTGACAATTCCCTCCGACATGCCATGCGATATGGATAGCGCATTGGCATCCCTGGACCGATTATCCCCATTTATTGGCGTTAAAAACTAGAGAATGACTGCATCTTAATAGGCAAGACATCGCCGTTCCGTTCGGAAACAAACATAATTATGCTGGAAGAAAAGAATGGAATATTTCCCGAGATGCATAAGTCCAAAATGCATTTCGAGAAAATTGGCTTCGCGGGACGTAAAGGGGGCTTGATGAAGAAATAACCTAAACGGCCATCGAGCAACACCTCCCGTAGCGCTGCAGCCGAGCCACCAGCAGGACGCAAGACCGGGATTCGAGGAATTTCCCTCAAGAACTCTATTCGGTCGGGTCCGGACAGGATAGTGCGGAAAGGTCTTCCTTTAATCCGCACGCACGCGATTTCTGGTTTTCCTGGAAATCGGGATGATCTTACCCCCGCTTTCCGCTGCTATTCTACGGCTCTGATTTTTCTTGTATCGCTTAAACATTTTCTGTGAACTTCTTTCCGCCCAATCTTCAAACTGGGCCAGGGTAAAGCCGAACGTATCCCTACCTGCCGTTTTTTTCATTTTCTACTCCATTAAGGCCAATTAATAAAAACAAACGCCTGGTCGCCGCTGTCACACCGAATCCTGAACAGCAGCATGACACCGGGGCAGAGCATATAAGTATTGAAGAGAATCAGAACAGTTTTTCGCCAGCACTTTCTCGCGTTTCACTAACTAAATCTGTACGGTAGGCCACACAAAGCATTTGATCAACGCAGTCGAGAAATAGCGGACATGGCGGTTACTTTACGACTGTCGTGGGCAGGCGCTCAACGGGAAGATTGAAAATTGAAAGAAGCGACTAAATGCCGCGCTATCTATTCGGGATAATGGGTAAAGAGCTCAAGGCACTTGATAATTGTCGCAAGCGAGAAGACCATGGAAGGGCTGAAAGGAATGGGAATCCAATGAATAGTGAACGGCGTCGCCATTTTTTTCTTGCTATTGCCGTAGTAGCCCGTTGAATACCTGAAGGGAATCAGGATCAAATCGGCGGGTGAAGCCGCTCGTGGCCAAGACTACGACTGCAGGATCATGCGGATTGCACTTTCGTACAATTCCGGTTTGAACCCCACCAATAAGCGTCCGCCGAGATCCATCACGGGCCGTTTGATAAGAGAGGGGTGCGCAAGCATCAGGGTAATGGCACTGTGTGCATCAAGCGTCTGTCTGTCTGAATCCGGAAGTTTTCGAAACGTCGTGCCCGCACGATTCAGCAGCACTTCCCAGCCGAGTTCATCGCACCAACGTTCCAGACGATCCCGCTCGATCCCAGCCGTTTTGTAATCGTGGAAATGATAATCCACCCCTCGGGTTGCCAGCCAGGAACGAGCCTTCCTGGTCGCATCGCAATTCCGGATGCCATAGATCGTGATGGTCAAATTCACGGACTCGTTGTCGATAATCTAAATCCCGCAAATAGATACTATAAACCTGTGAGGGAGGGTCTCATTAAAATATGGCGAAGACGTGCAAAGATATGAAAGACGAAAGCAGAAAAGCGGCCGAACATTACGCATTACGATAAAGCGTCCAATTTACTTTCTTTGTATCCAGCTCCCGGCAAACACTGAATTCTCCCGTCAACCTGCCTGGCGGGTTCTTTATAACCGCCCTATTATCTTCCCCTATCCTCCTCCGCCTAAGGAAAGTTTAATCCCTGTCGCCGAGAGCACCGCCATTCCTACAAGTATAAACACGATTGTCCAAATCAGGAACCGGACCGCCTTCCTTGTTTCCGGCCAATACCCATCATCAGGCTCCTTGCCTTTCTCCCTCTCCGCCATCCCTTATTTCCTCCCTGTTTCATTCTACCATTATCATCACTGACGTATTGGGAACACAAGGATGACGCAATTTGAGTGGAAAAAGGGAACCGCGACCCCGCCTGCAGATCGACGTTTGAGGGTACTTTGCGAGCCTATTTTGATCGGATGAAATCACGCAGGATGGTCGGCAAAAATCTTGTTATTTCTCCTTTCTTTGCTTCCATTTGATTGTTCCCAACGTACCCAGATACGCGCCTATAAAGGCGGCCGATATATAGATTTTGTTCTCTACATAAGTAGTGACCGTGAATGCGTGGACCAGAATAATCATCGCGGACCAGAATGAGGCGGCATGTGCTTTTCTTTCGGCTACATCAATGAAATACAATGTCCAGCATACGTCTGCGACTGCCATTGCCAAGACAATTAATAAAAACGTAACAATTGAAAATTCCATACGGCCACCTTAAAAAATAGGAGTAGTGCCGAATTGAACGGCCTGTAAGCGGTCGTAAGCTTCCCCGTCAAGCAGACAGGTCAGAAGTGGAGATTTTCCCCTGCAGGCCGTCGCTCGCGGAACACAGCCAGGGGGCAAGTTTCCCCACGCGTCATTCTTCATCGCAGCTTCTCACCCATTCATGGGTGATCTCACTGACTTCGTCTAGCGATTCGAATATCCAGGTACTCACCCGGTGCGGCAGGATCGATTGAAGCGCTCAAAAAATGCATTTTGATTCAGCATGCCGAGCTGGAAAAACGCAGTTCGATATTCTTGCCTGTAGACATCGAATAAAATACAACAGCCTGCTAAATGCCTTGAAAATAACAATTGAAGGACTTCAGTTCTTGA
>JBOIFK010000047.1:0-6859 GCA_050741585.1 Nitrosospira sp. | reverse complement strand
TTTAGCCCCCGCCAGCAATGCGGCCATTACAAGCGAAAGCTCGAGCTTGTCTTTCAGGGTTTCCGGGTCATCGCCATTGACTATGCGCTGCGCGAGGCAGTCTACGTTGGCGGTCTTGCCCACCCCCGGTTCGCCGATCAGAACCGGGTTATTCTTGGTACGCCGCTGCAGTACCTGGATCGTCCGGCGAATTTCGTCATCACGCCCGATCACCGGATCGAGCTTGCCCATGCGCGCGCGCTCGGTCAGATCAAGCGTATATTTTTTCAGGGCTTCCCGGCTGCCCTCCGCTTCAGCGCTGCCAACACCCTCCCCTCCCCGCACCGCGCTGATCGCTTGCTCCAGCGCCGCACGATTGGCACCATGCTGCTTCAGCAGCCTGCCGGTTTCGCCTTTGTCGTGAAAGGCCGCCAGCAGAAACATTTCCGATGCAATAAACTGATCGCCGCGATTCTGTGCCTCCCTGTCAGCGAGATTGAGGAGATTGCCAAGATCGCGCGAGGCATTGACTTCTCCGCCGGTCCCCTCCACCTTGGGCAGGCGCTCTATATTTTTCTTTAATGCATCACGCAGGGGTGGAACATTCGCGCCTGACCGCTGCAACAGGGAAGCCGTGCCTCCGTCTTCCTGCTGCAACAGCGCAAGCAACAAATGCTGAGGTTCAATGTAAGGATTATCCTGGCCGACGGCGATACTCTGCGCGTCGGCGAGCGCCTGCTGGAATTTAGTGGTCAACTTGTCGAAACGCATGGCATTTCCCTGGTGGATGATGGATAAGCCCTATATGTGGGAGCGGGCTGAAATTTCAAGGTGGAGCGTCATAAGCGAAGCGCATTGCACCGGATAAATCTGTACTCCCCGTGAAAACCACGGGAAATTCCAGCTTGAACAGCCATACGGCTCGCTGCGAGCGTATTCGGTTAGAATATGCCGTATCCCGCTATCGATCGGCCGGCAGACAAAACAAACGTCAATCCCTGGGGATCGATCCCATGAAGGTTGCGAGGCACGCCATGGCAGTCGATCTTGACTAGATGATGTCCGATCAAGATGACAACGATTCGTGGGTACAGTGTTCCATCGATTGATTACGTGAACTGCTTGATGAATTTAACGACGGAAATCGAGAAAAACGTCAGTCTGGCGCTGGCCGAGGATATCGGCACGGGCGACCTTACGGCAAGCCTCATTCCTGCCGAGGAGACGGCTACCGCGACCGTCGTCAGTCGCGAAAACATCGTGTTGTGCGGCATCCAGTGGTTCGAAGCCTGTTTCGGGCAACTCGCCCGGCAAACCAGGGTACGCTGGTTTGCGCAAGACGGCGCAGCCATCAGCGCCGGACAAAAACTCTGTGAAGTCACCGGCAACGCCCGCACCCTGCTTTCGGCGGAGCGTTCCGCGCTGAATTTTCTGCAATTGCTGTCCGCGATCGCCACGCAAACCAAGTGTTATGTGGAAGCGGTGTCGGGAACCGGGGCGTTGATCGTGGATACCCGCAAGACGCTGCCGGGGCTGCGGCTGGCGCAAAAGTATGCGATCAGATGCGGCGGCGGCGCAAATCATCGTTTGGGCTTATACGACGGCATCCTCATCAAGGAAAATCACATCATCGCGGCGGGCGGCATCGAGCGGGCCCTGCGTGCCGCGGAAGCGATCGCCCCGCCCGGAATTTTCATAGAGATTGAAGTGGAAACACTGGACGATTTGCGCGGTGCGTTGCATGCCGGGGCCAGGATGATCCTGCTGGATAACTTCGATCTCGCCGGATTGCGTGATGCCGTTGCATTGAACGCACGGCTGACCGGCAAGAAAACGGTGCTGGAAGCATCTGGAGGAATCTCGCTGGGAAACATTCGCGCAATAGCGGAGACAGGCGTGGACCGGATCTCCATCGGCAGCCTGACCAAAGATATAAAAGCGGCGGATTTATCGATGCGGTTTTCCTCTCGCCATTCGGCCCATGAGCCCCCCGGCTGACTCCGCGAAGGTGCCACGCGCTGCCCCGCCGATGTGCCAAATCGCGCCGGGATCATTCATAGTTTATAATCCAGCATTGTTTCCAACTCTGGTCCAATTCCGATCCATTGTCCCGCCGGGTGGCGTGATCAATTTCCGGCTTGCGAAGACGATTGCAGGCACCGCGCACATCCGCATATACCTGAAGGAGACCGGATGCATTCGAAGCTAACATTTGCAGCGACCGGAACAGCCCTGCTCCCGCTGCCCCGCCGAATTCCTGCATGACCTGGTCCACTTATCTCCCTTTCTGGCCCCTTTCCGTCAGCCCGGCACTGTGGCTTGCGCTAACACTGGTCGTCGCCGTGCTGGTTGGCGAAGCACTCGTGCGCTATCTGAAATTGCCGCGCATCGTCGGCTATATCGGGATCGGACTATTGCTGGGTCCCGGCGGGTTCAACCTGATCCCCCGATTTCCTGCCGCGGAATGGCGGCTGGTCGTTGATTTGGCGCTCGGTATCCTGTTGTTTGAGCTGGGAAGCAAGGTAAACCTACGCTGGCTTAAGGCCAATCCCTGGATCGCCGGCATCAGCCTGCTGGAATCCACTGCAACTTTCCTCGTTGTCTTTGGATTGCTATTGTGGTTCGATATTGCCGGCATCACCGCCGCGGTTGTGGCCACCATTGCAATTGCCACTTCGCCCGCCATTGTGGTGCGCACGGTGACGGAGTCGCGCGCCCAAGGTCAGGTGACCGACCGGCTTCTGCTCATGACGGCCCTCAACTGCATCTATGCCGTGATATTTCATAAACTGGCCGTGGCTCTCATGCATGGCGAGACCGGCGCCGGCTTCATCCACACGGTGTTGCCGCCGCTCTACCTGATCGGCGGCTCCGCCCTGCTCGCCTGGCTCTTCGGCATTACATTCGAGCGAATCCATCACCACCTGGGGCAACACGAGGAAACCTTTTCCTTCGTCCTGTTTGGCATGATCGCATTCGCGACCATCATGGCTTCGACCCTCAAACTCAGCCCGATTCTCGTGCTGCTGGCAGCCGGCCTGGTCACGCGCTATCGCCGGCAGCGCTCCCGGACTTTCCCGCCGCACTTTGGTTCCGCCGGCGCTGTCCTGGTCGTGCTGATGTTCATTGCCAACGGCCTGGCGGCCGACCTCAGTGGATTGCGCGAAAGCGCGCTGCTGGTCCTGTTGCTCATCACGGTGCGCGCCATCGCCAAGTTATTGTCGGTGCTGGCGCTGTCGCATCATAGCGGTATCGGCCTGCGCCAAGGCATGGCCCTGGGAGTTGCGCTGGTACCCATGTCCAGCGTCGCGTTGCTGCTGACGCTGGATACCGGCGCCACTTTCCCTGCGTTCGCTTCGGGGCTGGGGCTGACGCTAATGAGCTGCATCGTGATACTTGAACTTGCCGGACCCATTGTCGTGCAAATGGCCCTGGGCGCAGCCGGAGAAACGCCGGAGAAAAAAGCATGAGCCTGATGCCCTTTGCGCCATCCCGCCCCTTGAGCATTGGAGTGGAGCTTGAATTGCAGTTGCTCGGCTGCAACGATTACAACCTCGTTTCCTCGGCGCCCGATATGCTGCGCCGGATTGCCAAACACCCGCACCCCGGCGAGGTAAAACCCGAGATGACTCGCAGCATGATTGAGATCAATACGTCGGTCCAGCAGGAATATGGCGGCCTGGTGGAGGAATTGAGCGCCCTGCGCAAGGTCGTATCCGATGCGGGACGGTTCCTCAATGTCGCGGTGGCTGGCGGCGGGACCCACCCGTTCCAGCACTGGAGCGAGCAGAAGATTTTCGATGCGCCCCGTTTTCACCACCTGTCTGAACTTTACGGATACCTGGCCAAACAGTTCACCATATTCGGTCAGCACGTCCATATCGGCTGTCCCGGCCCGGACGAGGCGCTTCATCTGATGCATATGCTGTCGCGCTACATACCCCACTTCATCGCCCTGTCGGCCAGCTCTCCATTCGTGCAGGGCCACGATACCGGGTTCGCGTCGGCACGCCTTAATTCGGTATTTTCCTTTCCGCTGAGCGGACGCGCGCCATTCGTTCTCAGCTGGGACGATTTCGAGCGGTTCTTCAACAAAATGACCACGACCGGCGTGGTCGAATCAATGAAGGATTTTTACTGGGATATTCGCCCGAAACCGGAGTTTGGCACCATCGAAATCAGGGTATGCGATACCCCCCTCACCGTTGAAATCGCGGCTGCCATTGCCTGCTATATCCAGGCAATGTCCCGGTACATCATGGTGGAGCAGCGCGTGGCCCCGCAAGAGGATGATTACCTTGTTTATACCTTCAATCGCTTCCAGGCCTGCCGCTTCGGGCTGGAAGGGGTCTTTATCGACCCCTGCACGCACGAGCAGCGCAGCATTCGCGAGGACATCACCGATATGCTGACGCGCATTGCCGGCCACGCCACCGAATTACGGGCGGCGGATGCAATGGAACGCATTCGCGAAATACTTGCTGTGGGGAACGGCACAAGCTGGTTGCGCCAGGCTTATGCGCGTGAACACAATCTCGGCGATGTCATGCAGCTGCAGGCCGGATTGTGGATGGGCAACTGAGGAGATTACCCGCCCAAAATGACCCGTCCGTTACGTATCGGCTTATCGCCACGTATTCTGCATCACCCGCCGGTAGAATTGGGTTTCCGCAATAAAACCTTACAATATCTTGAACAGACCGTCGCACACTGGATCATGCGCCGCGGCGCCCTGGTTTTCATGTTGCCAGCCATCGAAACCGGGGGCGTTGAACGTTCCAGCGTGCGCATCAGCGACTATGTCACGGAAATAGATGGACTGGTGATGCAGGGTGGTGCGGACGTCAGCCCCATTTCTTACGGCGAAACGCCGTCGCGGCCCGAATGGTCAGGCGACCGCGTGCGCGATCTTTACGAAATGGAGCTGTTCTGGGAATGTGTCGTGCAGGGCAAACCCGTATTGGGTATTTGCCGCGGGCTGCAACTTATCAACGTGGCATTGGGTGGAAGCCTCTATCAGGACATCAGCACCGAACACCCCCATGCGATTTTACATGTGGATTCGGCACTCTATGATCAACACCGGCATACCATCCATATCGAGGAGAACTCCAGGCTGGCGGAATTATATGGCGCCAATGAGAAGCACCTTGTCAACAGCATCCATCATCAGGCGATCAAGCGATTGGGACGGGACTCGGTCGTTGAAGCGCTATCCGACAGTGACGACATCATTGAAGCCATACGCATGCGCGGGCAATGCTACGTCACCGCGTTTCAGTGGCATCCCGAGTTCCACGCCGGCACCAGCGGGCTACTCGATTCAGGCCCCATACTGGACGATTTTCTTGCTGCCGCTAAAGAGCAGCGCAAATGAAGCAGGCAGATGCGGACAGAATACGCAGCAAACCTGGGGGTCAGAGCTGCTGTATCTGCTCGACGTGCTCGGCCTGATCGGCAATAAACGCCTTGACCGCATCGGTATCGGCATTCATCACCACATACCGCTGCGGCAGGTTTTCAAGATTTTCATATCCCGCCGGACGCGCCGGTTCATGCCCAATGGCCTCGATGATACTCTCGGAAAACTTGATGGGCAGCGCAGTTTCGAGGCAAATCAGCGGCACACCGGCTTCACGATGTTCCAGCCCCACTTTCAAGCCGTCAGCAGTATGCGGATCCACCAATACGCCATATTGCTCATGAATTCTGCGTATGGTGGCAATGCGTGCCGCATGGTTGCTGGTTCCTGAAACAAAACCAAAGTCCTTCACTTTTTCCCACAGGGGCGTACCGGCAAGATCAAAAGCGGAACCTTTGTCCACTGCCCGCCACAACTCCTTGACCCTGACCGCGTCCCGCCCGGTCAAGTCAAAGATAAAACGCTCGAAGTTGGATGCCTTGGAAATATCCATCGAGGGACTGCTGGTCTGCAGCGTTTCCGCGGGAATGCGAGGCCGGTAGCAGCCGGTCCGGAAGAATTCATCCAGCACGTCGTTTTCATTGGTGCCGAGGATCAGTTTCCTGATCGGCAATCCCATCATGCGTGCCACATGCCCCGCACAGATGTTGCCAAAGTTTCCTGACGGGACAGCAAACGACACCTGCTCCGTATTTGAATGGGTAGCGGCAAAGTAGCCTTTGAAGTAGTAAACGATCTGCGCTACGATACGCGCCCAGTTTATCGAGTTGACCGTGCCGATGCGGTATTTTTGCTTGAAGGTATAGTCGTTGCTGACCGCCTTGACGATATCCTGGCAGTCGTCGAATACGCCGCGAATGGCAATATTGAAAATATTCGGATCTTGCAGGGAAAACATTTGCGCCGTCTGGAAATGACTCATTTTTCCCTGCGGTGAAAGCATGAATACGCGGATGCCGCGCTTGCCCCGCATGGCATATTCCGCGCTGGAGCCGGTGTCGCCGGAAGTCGCGCCAAGGATATTAAGGTCCTCCCCTGTTCTGGCCAGCGCATACTCGAACAGGTTGCCAAGCAGCTGCATGGCAATGTCCTTGAATGCCAGCGTCGGCCCATTTGCCAAACCCAGGATATGCAACTCCGGCTCCAGCGTTTGTAGCGGAGTAATCTCCTCACTGCGAAACAATTCCGGCGTATAGGTGCGTGCAATGATGTTGCGCAGATCGGCAACCGGAATATCGCTGGTGAAACGGGAAATGATCTCGAACGCAAGCTCCCGGTAGTCCAGGCCGCGCAATTTTTCCAGCTGGGCAGTACTGATCTGCGGATAGGTTTCGGGCATCGCCAGCCCACCGTCAGGGGCCAGGCCGCCCAGGAGGATTTTGGAAAACTTTTTTGGCGGCATGCCGCCGCGTGTAGAAATATAACGCATTTTTTCACCGCAGATGCAGAGCTACGAGC
>JBOIFK010000046.1:0-9810 GCA_050741585.1 Nitrosospira sp. | reverse complement strand
TTTCCTTTGAAAAATACCGCATAGTGCATACTGGAATTAAGGCTTTTCGAATACTTGCTCGCCGGCCAGGATTTGCCCTCCGGATCTGGCGGAATTACATCGTTGTATCCAATCCCTTCGATCCGATGAACTTTGAAACCGGTTCCCATATCGGTCAGCCCAAGCCTTGCTGAACCGCCAACGATACCAATATTAATGGATGGCAATGCTGCCGGATTTGCATTGTATGTGGCCTCCAGTGTTCCGGTTGCAACGAGGTCTTTTGCTGAATCAGTTTTCGTTCCATCAAATTTCAGTGTTATTTGCTCAATCCACGGTTGCGTTTTCGCGTCGGTAAATTGGTCCTCTTCTAATTTTCCCGGTTCGTCTCCTTTACCAAAATTAAATGCCTTCTTATTTCGATAGGGGAGAACCGTCCCGGAGGGAGCCGTAAGGCGGCTGCCTGGATAGTTAAAATCAAAGGCGGGAAATTGTCCGGAATCAATCCGAGCGGCGATCCCGTCCGCTTCTTGCTCGAATGAATCGCCCGGTTGGCCTATTTTCAGCTTGCCTTGAATGCCGCCCTCACTTTGTTGTGTTACATGTGTCAGCTCATGCGCCATCAATCTTTTCCCTTCACTTGTGTGTGGCGAATATTGCCCAGCGCCAAATACCACATCCTGTCCCGCTGTATATGCAAGCGCGTTTATTTCCCGCGCCGACTGTGCCGCTCGCGCGTCCGTATGAACGCGTACCTGACTGAAGTCGTGACCGAAGCGTGCCTCCATCGTAGTGCGTGTAGCGGAATCGAGGGGTTGCCCCGGTGAATGCAGTACCTTCTCGACAATGGATGGGGCAGTTTCGCTCTCTCCTGAGGGGCCTCTCTCCAGAGAGAGCGAGGATCGCCGCAGGATTGTTTCATGCTGCTTATCGCATTGGGCACACTCGCTACCCATAGCAGTATGCTGGGAGCCGGCGCATTTTCGCTGCAGAAATGGCGTGTGTATGGGCAGCGGTGCGACAGCCCATTGTGTTTTGGTCAATTTGATCATAGCCAGCCTCACGTATTCTTTGCATCTGATCCTCACTATCTCTAGCTTATTCTCAGCATGCGTTACAAGGCGGCGCCAGCGTCTTATCAATCGCAGCTATTGCGCTTCCCGTCGCTTCGATTACCTGGTTTGGTTCGGTCAAGTATGGAGCGGGATCTATGGCTGTACCGTTTTCCCGCACCTCAAAGTGCAAATGCGGTCTATCAGGCTCTGCATTGCCGGTAACACCGGTTTCACCAAGCTTATCTCCTACACAGTAATCACCGGCTGGCTCCCGGCGAGAGAGGTGGGCATACCTATACTCCCGTTGAGGGTTGGCCTGACTCGCGAGTGTGACGTATTGCCCATACCCCCCCGGATCATTATGGCGGGTCATGGCGCCCGTAACTACCGCGCGGATCGGCGTACCTGCGGCGGCGTGAATGTCCCACCCCCGGTGCCGGCGCGAGCAGTTATTGCGATAACATCCAAACTTCGCACCCCACCAGCCCGATGCACCGGGCGATTGAAAAATGGAGATGTCTGCCAATGGGTTCACTACCGGATTCTCCTGTTTGCCCAACCAGCACTGCGCCCAGCGAACCCCTGCCAGTACGTCCTCTACCACGGGAATCCCAGCACGCTGGAGAATAACAGGACGTTGCCTAACAGGATGAGCTAAGGTCTTTCTGTTCACGACTCCAACGGCGTCCTGGTTGCCCTCTCTTCCTGCAGAGCTTTCTTGACCAGCCGTTAAGGACAAAGTATGAAAGGAAGCCGCTTCGGACAATGGAGCCTGTTGCACCACATGAGCCAGCTCGTGGGCAATCAATCGGCGTCCTTCGTTTGTCCCGGGCGCAAACTGACCTGCCCCAAATACAATGTTATGTCCCGCCGTGTAGGCATTTGCATTCACTTCACGGGCTGATTGCTCAGCAGTGGCGCCGAAATGTACTCGTACACCAGAAAAGTCGTAGCCGAAACGCGCCTCCATATCCTCCTTCAATGCGCGTTCCAGTGGCTCTCCGGAACCGGCAAGGGCGTAGTCCACGCTAGCCGGTGCTGTTTCCGCCTGCCTGGTTGTCTGGGCTGTAAAACGCCGCATGCGCATGGGTGTTTCGTCAATTGCGGAATTGGATGGAGCCGACACCACGTGATCGGCAACACGGTCCGCTTCCTGTTCCAACGGATCGTTGCTAGCGCCAATGGCTAGTTTCCGCTGCATCGCAAGGCTGCGTGATAATGAAATATCGCTATCTGGGCGAATGGCCTTTCGTTGCAGGCTGCGCTCCTTCTCCCCGCATTCGGAGCAGGTTTCACCAGTAACGGTATGATTGCCGCACGCGCAGCTGCGTTGCAGGATACCCGACGGATATAACGGATAAGCTTCCATCCGGGTTTGTATTTGTGAAGCGCTTTTATTCATTTGCGATGCCCATGCTTGATTACCGAAACCAATAACTCAAACCGAATATCCGTCCTACTTAAGGGATTGTCATGCTATCCCTTATCGCCCAGAATTTACGCTCGATCCGTCGGCCGTTTCGCCGCACATCGCCAAAAAAGCGAATGTCGAAATCGTACCGGTCGCCGCTGTTATCGGGAACGCTAAACAGTCCAGGCACATCAAAAGCCGAGAAACGGCAGCCATTCGTCATATCCACGGTGTCCGTATCGTCGAGATAACGGTTGTTGACCCTGGCCGTATGGTTGCGGTGCCCGTACCGGCCATTTTGAGGCGCGGTGGTGTCGCCATCCTCCACCCAGCCCGGACATTGCGGTAAGCCGCCGCCAGGGACGGAAAAAACGTTATTCATATTGGTTACCACGCCACCCTGGGTTCTATCCACAGAACCGCAGATAAACTGGCGATACTCGAATTCATCACAATTGCAATGCGGAGAGAAGCGCGCCGTTACATTGAAGCGCGAGAAAATGTCCGCCAAACCGGGGCCGGCCACGCGAATATCCAGCGGGATGGTGGGATTGCTCACGTTGAACATCGTCAAGCACGTCTGGTCATCGACATTCTCCGCCTGCAATTCCGCTGTCAACTGATCGAAGGTATCCGGTCCCACCTTGCCATCGGCTGGGGTGAGGCCAAAGTCATCCTGATAGCGGGCGATAAGCCGGATCGTCTCTTCGTCGAAGGTACCGGCTTGCTGCGCACCGACGACATCCTGGATGAGGCGGGTGCTTTCCGCGTCGTAACGCCTGCGGTTGAAGTTGATGGCATCGCGTATTTGTCCAGCCGTCAGGTTTATCTCCTGCGGAGTTGGATTTGTGGGTTCCAGGGCGAGATCGCGCTGGAGGAGGGCGAATTGTCCTGTGCCAAAGATAAAGTTATGTCCTGCTGTGTATGCGTTAGCGTTAACATCATGTGCAGATTTCTCAGCCGTAGACCCCGAATGCACGTTGGAAAAGTCATAACCAAAACGGGATTCCATATCCTGCCGCAGTTCACGCTCCAAGGGCCTACCTGGACTGGATAGAACCTGATCTACGCTAGGCGGCACTTCAGTTATCGCCCCTGTCGATGAGCCCGTGAAGCGTTGAATCCGGATAGGCGCCCTGTTGACAGCCGTATTTGCGGTCATCAACATCACCTGATCCGCAATACGATCCGCTTCTCGTTCCAACGGATCGTCACTTGCGCCAATTGTCAGTTTGCGCTGTATGGCAAGAGTGGGCGAGCTATTCACACTTATAGCTTTCCGTTGCAGGCTTTGCTTCTTCTTGCAACTGCTGCATGGGGCTCCTCCAATTGTGTAATCGCCACAAGCACACTTTCTTCGCAGGATTCCCGATGCGGGCAACGGATTTGCCTTTACCTGACTTTGTGTTTGAGCAGTGATCTGGTTCATTTTCCGAAACCTCCATAAACCGACCGTGCGATTTGATGCCCGAGATTTACCGGGTCGCTGCCACTCGACAGGTTAATACCGTTAGCTTGCACATGAGGCGAAGCGCCTCCACTTGCCAAGTGTTGCGGCACTCCTCTTGCTGTAAACAGCCGGGTCAGTTCGCTCTCTACACTTGCTTGCAAAAGATGGCGTTGGTGATGCGGGATGTTCACGCCATCCAGAATCAGCCGGTCGATGTGCAGGTTGATGTTCATGCTTGTACTCCGGTGCTTGCCGCTTGTTCCAGCCACCTGAAATCCCCTTCATTGATTGGCCGGTCAAGCTTGCGGAATTCCGCGCGTGCGGCTATGAGCACCAGCGGGAGGGTTACCGCTGTACCATTTTGCGCGGCAAGAAATGCCGCATTGAGCGCAACATTGTGAATCAGACCGCCGGTGAGATTGAGACGCGCAAGCCGATCGTAATCCAATCCCTCGGTGCGGGCTTCGGGTGGAAATACTTTCTGCCAGATGGCTTTGCGCTGTGGCGCAGCGGGAACCGAAAAATTGACAATAAAGCGCAAGCGGCGCATGAAGGCGGTATCCAAAGCGCCTTTCATGTTGGTGGCGAGGATTGCGAGTCCGCGATAGGACTCCACCCGCTGAAGCAGATAATTGATCTCGATGTTGGCGTAGCGGTCGTGGCTATCCTTGACCTCGCTGCGCTTGCCAAAGAGGGCGTCGGCTTCGTCGAAAAGCAGAATTGCGCCGCCGTCTTCGGCGGCATCGAACAGGCGGCGCAGGTTTTTTTCGGTTTCGCCGATGTATTTGTTGACCACGGCGGAGAGGTCGATCCGGTAAAGATCGAGGCGCAACTCGTTGGCGATCACTTCCGCCGCCATTGTTTTGCCAGTGCCGCTCTCGCCAGCGAATAGCGCGCTGATGCCGAAGCCTCGGTTCATTTTGTTCGCGAAGCCCCAGGTCTGGTATACCTTTGTTCGTTGCGACACCTGTCCGGCAATCTGCCGCAACGCCTGCATTTCTTCGTCCGGAAGCACGATGTCCTCCCAGCTTGCCTTGACCTCGAGGCGTTGGGCCAGCGCTTCGAGCCGAGGGCGGACGCTCGCCCGGCAGGCGTCCCAGAGGCGATTGGGGAGCGCCTGATCCGATGTTTTCGCCAGGAATTCCTCGTGTGCGATCTGCCGAACGGCCGCGAGATCAAGGTTGAATTGGGCCGATAGCTGATCGGGCAGCGCCGGCACATTCTTTGCCGTATCTCCCAATGCCGCGATCCAGGCGCAACGCTGCTCGTCCGGCGTGGGCTTTGCCACATCCAATGCCACGTTCGCCCGGTCAAGGTGCGGCCACGGCTCGCGTGTTGCAAGGAATATGGCTCCATCGCAGCGCGAAAGAAAACGACTGACAGCCGATTGCGACCCTTCCTGAGCATTAGCTGACTCCTGTGCATCGAGGTAAAGCGCGAGCGGCAGTAAAGCGGTTTCGCGCTGCCAAAGACGGGCCAGTGTTTCCTGATCGGCATTTTGGGGTGGGAGGAAGGCGGCTGGCAGACGGTAGAGATGCAGCCCCAGGCTGGCGGCCGTATGTGCCGCTATAAGCCGCTTGCTGGGCTCATCCGGACCGAGCAGCTGAACAACCGGTAACGTGCCCGGCGCTGCCATATTCCTCGCATCTCCGCTGTGCCAGCGTTGCAAGACATTGTCGACAACGTGCTGTTGTGATGGCGGCAGCGGATCGCCGGTCGCTGGCGCGACTGGCGCAAGCAGCGGAGTAAGCCTGTCATCGAGATAGTTCAGTCCTTTGATGTAACTGACAATACGCTCATCCGCCCGGAGCGCGCTGGTAGTGAGCGGCTGGCTGCCTGGCTGATTGATTTCGATGAGGCGCCAGTAGCGCAAAGGCCGCTCGGGAGAAAGTGCTTCCCATGCGGGTTCGCTGAACAGCGTCAGCGCCAGGGCAAAGGTTGGATAGGGTCTGGCCGGATTATCCTGCACCTGGGCGCACAGGCCAGCGATGCGCGTGTCCAGCTCAAGTGCCGTGCACAGCAGGAGGATGTCGCGTTCGAACCTTGATAGGCCAAGTCTTTGGCTTAACAACACAAGCGCGGGTGGCGGCGTCATTTGCTTTTCCGCTGCCGCCATCTCCGCCGCAGCCTGGCTGACCGGATCGTCCTTCGCACTGCCGGCGCTGGATTCGCTCGATAGCGCAACGGATGGGATAGCAGTTTCGGAATCAGAACCGGCTGGAGCCGGGTTTTCGGTTTTTTTGAACTTGCGCCGGGTTCGGTTTCCAGCAGGAGGAGCCACTTCCGCCTCTGGTGCCCCGGTGGGCGCGGGCGGAACGTCAGGAACATCATAAGGTGCACCGGGTGCACCAGGAGAAACGGCGGAAGGGATAGCAAGGATCGGTGGGGGAGACGCGCGCTGCTCAACTAGGAGACGCACCCACGCCACGGCAGCGCTTAAATATTTGTCATTGGCGGCCTGCCAATCTTCCAGGCTTTTCATGTGATCGTCACCTTTTGTGAAGGGTCGAACACCGGCACCGTGGTCGATTTATCGATAAGCAGGCTATCGATCCCATCCACTCGAAGCCGAAGGAAATAGTCTCCGGGGGTTGCGCCCATAATGTCGAAGTCAAGACTGTCCGTTTGTGCTGGACGCGCGTTGGCGCGTATTTCCCAGTCGCCCAGCAACAGGCTCGCCCGTTGATCCGCGTGGATTTGGGGCTTGCAGGTCAAAGTAAGCGTCACGTTCCCTGTGGCGTCGCGTATTGCGGGGTTGGGGGCAATCGCAGTGATCTGCGGCGCCACGAGCAGAGGCAACTCGTTCGTGACCCGATCCGAGGGTTCATCGGCTTTTCGCACAACGATAGCCAATAAATAGACATCGGCAAGCCATTCCGCTGGCTGGTCCGGAAACAGCACCTTTACTTCGGTGCTTATCGCGCCAGGTTCGGGTGTGAGGATTCTCGGCTCGGGCAACTGGCGATTGGTGAGGCGCACGCGAACATTTTCACCATCCAGGTGATGGCCGGAGATAATCACGGTTTCGCCCAGCCTTACCGCGTTTTGCTTGTCTGGTAAGGTGATCTGATCGATTGCCGGATAAGGTGGAATCAGGCTCGGCTGCGACATCACGCCGCGATCATCCCTGCCTCGGGTCAGGACGGGCAGCGGCGCGTGTAATTGCCGAGTGCTCTCGATTAGGACCACAGCCGCCTGATAGAAGGATGAGAGACGGTACGGCGTCTGAAACGCGCTCCATAATTTGGATATCTCATCCACTGTCATGGGCTGCAAGGTAATGCGAACCCGCTCGATCTGTTGGTGCAAATCGTTATCAGGAAGAGCATTCCTGATCTCATCGGCGCCGAGCAGCGGATGATCGTGAAACGTGCTCATTGCCCGGCCGAGCAGGTGATGGCTCATGACTTCTTCATCCGCGCGCTGCTCCTCGCCATAGGCCGTGGCAAGATAAAAAAGGTTCAACGCCAGCGGTGGCATGCCTGTTTCGCCCCGAGTAGCCCGGTGTGGAATTTCGCCGTTACGGAACGCGGCATTCGCCTGAGGCTGATAAAGGAAGAGGTTGATCTGCCGCCCTGTGTTCGTGCCGCGCGCCTTATCCGGCGGTTTGGTGGTAACAAGGGTTCCCGTCAGCGCCGGGTCGGCCTGGATTGAATTTTCCAGCAGGAAACGCATGGTGGAAGTCACCGCGGCGATGGCAAGCGCGTTGCTCACCGCGATCCTCCTCGGCTGCTGCGCCCCGAATGCTGGCTCAGGTACTCCTCCAGACTCATGGGCTTGGGAGCGGCATTTCTACGTTTTGGCGTGGTGGGAGCCGCAACCGCGCGCACTTCAATACGGCCAATCGTGACGTTAATCGTTGGTTGTACGGCTGACGTTTCGTGCTCCCCAACTAGTAATGCTTGAGGTGATCGGGGCGGTGGCCGAACGGGCGATATATCGCTGCTCGTCCTGACCGTCACCCGTGGGGGAAACCCCTCTTCCGATGTAGGCGGGTTAGGCCGGATAGATGAATCGTTGCGAGAGGCTGGCTGTGCTTGCTTGATTACTGCCACCTCAGCGGTGAGTGCCTTGGTTGGGGTATAGGCGTCACGTGAGGCCGCAACCGAAGGTTGCGCGCCTTGCTCCAATTCTATTTTTAACGGGAGCTTTTGTAACGGTCCGGTTACCGGCTCTGACCCAGCGTTTTTGTGATCCTTCCTTCGCGCCTCTCCGATCCGGTCAATAGCGCCTCTCTGGCGAGAGTCCACCGCTCGGCTTTTTGCCGTACGGGCGGGCTCAGTGACGGGAGCTTCTTCCTGGTTATCTCGCGATGTTAAATCCCTGGGTCGAGCCAGCCCTCCTCGTTTCGGGATAGATGCGGTATGAGGCTCGTCAGCCCGCGCGTTCGAGGCCGGCAGCGTGCTGGTTTCGTTTGCGGGGGTCATGTGTTGAGGATCCTGCGTGGATTCTTGGGTGATTCGCCCTGCTGCCGGCTCGGTTGGAACCGCTCGTTTGCGGAATTGCTCGCGGCTGCTTCCGGTCGAAATGCTGTCAATACTGTTCAAGCCGCTGATTTCAGGAGGACGCTCCACCTGCCTCTTTGGTAGATGCAGCGGTTTCGCTTCTGTATCTTCCATTTCGCCAGTTGCCATTGCAGATTCGACAGAGGATAAATCCTGGGCAGGAGGCTTGTTTGCCGTGTCCTTTCCCAGCGTTGGGACGAGTTCCATCGGTGCGGCCGCTCCGCCATGCTCGATTGTCGAAACCTCATCTTGCACCCTGCCTGTTCCATGGGCATCCGCATGAACCGATTGTGCATCTGATGTGCCTGTCGATGTTCTTGCCCTGACCTGCCCGTGCGAATGCGGACGTGAATCAGTTTTCCGCGCATCAGTAAGGTCCCATGCCCGATTTATTGGCGTAGGCGTTGCTTCATCAACTGCGCCAAGCGTAGCTTCCCCGCTAGGGCGCGTGTCCGGCTCGGTCGGCGTGACCGGCGTGATTGCCCCCATGGGTTCATAGCGCGAGGGTAAACGGGGGGTAATTGCGTTAGCCGCTTGTCCCCGTTCGCGCTGTACCAGCATGTTCAGAAAATCACTCATGATCGCGCCAGCTCCAGGTAAGTCTGGCGTCGCCGTGCGCTCATGGCCAGGATATCCGCCTCCCGCCATCCGTATGCACGTGCCAGCATGTGCACATCATTTAATATGCGGCTTGCCCATACATGAACTTCGCTCCAGAGGAAGGCGGCAATGTCGAATAACGCATTCCAGGCGTGGTCGCACTCCGGGCAGGTTAAAACCAGCTCGATGTGGGCCTGCGGGTCGGCATCGGCCATGTTTTTTGAAATTGCGGCGATGACGGAATCCGGAAGCGAATTGAGCGGCTGATTGCCCGCACCCATTGGGATTCCATTTTGCTGTACGTCAGTTACACAGCGTTGCAGCAGCATTTGGTGGGATGGAATGTTGGCAGTGTTTTCGGACAAGACGAGAAGATCGGCGCTAGTAGGATTGCGATAGGTAATGTCATAACCATCCTTACAGAAGCGGTAAGTCCGCAGCCCGGCTTTCATGGGTTCCTCATTCATCTCGCAAACCCGACTATCACACACGTCATCGATGTTAAACGCCACCTCCAGTCTCTCGCCGCACTTAGGGCACTCCGAAACCGCTGCTACAGCATTTCCGAACAATGATTCACGCAAACGCAGCAGGTGGGTATCGCGTGCGCCGATAGGTAGGGCAGCAAGCGTATCCTGCGTAATCCCCGGTGAACATGCGCTAAGCAATGCAAGCGCTTGTCGCGTGGGCGTCTGATCAAGTCCTTGCTCCCATGCCAGCAGTAAATCCATTGAGGACGGCTGCCGCATGATTCATTAAACCGCTGGTTCGGTGAAGGTCGGCTCGGCAGGCTCAGGAATTTCATAGTCC
>JBOIFK010000045.1:0-7863 GCA_050741585.1 Nitrosospira sp. | reverse complement strand
GTATTGAGCAAGGTACAACAGGAACAGCAATCGGTATACCAGCAATTCCAGTTGACGCAAGAGCTGAGGCGCAATGAGATACAAGAGGACCATCCATTTATCGTGCAAGGGTCTGCCGGTATGGGAGGCGTGAGGGACGCGCCCCCGATAAATTATGACGACAACATTCGGTTGCAGCGGGAGCGCCAGGAACGCATTCAGCAATATACCCGCGACCTCAACGACCTGTATTCACGCTATTCCGAATTAGGCGAGCAGAAGAAGTCGCTGCTTGGTCAGCTCATGGAGCTTACCAAAGCGCCGGCGCGGTGATGATTCGGGCATCGGCGAGGGTATGTTGACACATTCCTATGTTGAGCGTAAGTTTTAGGCGAGGAGGGTTGCAAGAGGACTTGCAATGTCCCTGTTCTTCGAAAGTAGTGCCCGCCGTTAACAATAGAAATACTACGAGTACCGTGCTGAGGGCTAACTTCGGGGCAAATCCATGGCTATTGCGTTTGATCGCGGCTATTACAAGCAGCCATTCGCCAGGCTGGTAGCGGCATACCCGGCAGCCGATGTTTATCCCATCGCTGATTTCCGGGTGGAATGGGGTCCCATTTTTCATCGCGGGCGGTTGGATGGAAGCGCCCGTGTGCTCATCATTGGTCAAGATCCCGCGCAGCACGAGGCGATCGCGCGGCGTGTTCTTGTCGGCACGGCGGGCAAACGCGCGCAGGGCTTTCTGAAGCGCCTTGGTATCACGCGAAGCTACGTTTTCATCAACACTTTCCTGTACAGCGTGTACGGTCAAGGCGGGGGAAACAGGCATATTGCAAATGCCGCAATTGCAGCCTACCGCAACCGGTGGATTGCGGCGATTCTGAATCGTAGCCCTATTGAAGCGGTTGTCGCCTTCGGCGGTCTCGCCAATACCGCGTGGCACGGCTGGCTCTCCTCGGCTGCCGCCGCCGGGCATGCGCCATTGCCGTTTCGTCACTTGACGCATCCGACCTGGCCGGAGAGTTCCGCCCACACTAACGTGGAACGTCAAGCAGCGGTGGCGAAACTGCTTGAGAACTGGAACGATGGACTGCAGGCGTTGAGGCCGGTCATTCAACATCCGGATGGGGTGGATGCGCTTGAACTGTATGGGACCGTTTTTGTTCGAGGCGATCTGCCGGATATCCTGCCAGATGATTTGCCGCCCGGTACACCGGCGTGGATGCGCACCGAGGAAGGCTGGGCAGACCGGAAAGGCGAGACCGCGCTGGAGAAACGCCGAACCATCGTCGTGCGTGTGCCGAAGGGCGTGGTTCCAGATTAGCACATCCGCATATATTCCATCCTTGTATACGACTATGAATCATTCCCGAGTTGACGTTTATCAAATCGTATAGAGCATATTTTTGTATAGCCTATGAGCCTGGTCCTTGCCGGTCGAATTGTTCCAGTCAGCCGTGACTCGAAAGTGGCGCGCAGTGAGACGACGAGCTTCCAGGGCAAGGTATGGATCGGGGATGATGGACGCATTGCCGCCGTCACGCGGAGTATAAGCGGTTCAAGGCAAGACCCTGCGGGGTTCGAGACTGCCGCCGTCGTTGATGTCGGCAACGACCTTGTCATTCCCGGGTTTATTGACTTGCACAGTCACCTCGCCTACGCGACGCTTCCCCTCTGGGTCGAGCCCGATCGCGACGAGCCCTTTCAGCATCACAATATCTGGCCCGGGCGGCCGACTTATGCCGAGAGCGTGACCTGGCCCGCATATGCCTTTATCGAAGCGGCGCCGGCGGAACTGCTGGCCTATGCCGAGATCCGTGCGCTGATTGGCGGCACGACCAGTATCCAGGGCTCGCCGCCCAGCAATCGTCCGCTCGATGGCTGGCTGGTGCGCAATGTTGAGGATGAGACGCTGGGTGGAGAGATCGGCCGTCACCAGGTGCTGGCGTCAACGCTTACGCTAAAATCGGAACAGCTCGGCGAGCGGGCTACGCGCATGCGTCAGGGTGCGACGTTCATTTACCATTGTGCCGAAGGTCGGCCGGGATCGATTGTTCAGCGAGAATATGTGGCGACCCGTACCGCGGGATGCCTGCGGCGCGAACTGGTCGCGATTCACACCAACGCTGTTGTTCCTGCCGCCTATGATGCGTGGCGCGAACCAGGCGCAATCGTCTGGTCGCCGTTCTCCAACCTGTGGCTGTATGGCACGACGACCGATATTCCGGCGGCGCTGGCCCAAGGGATCAAGCTCTGCATTGGCTCGGACTGGGGGCCATCCGGGACGCGAAACGTGCTCGGTGAACTGAAGGTGGCTTCCCTGGTGAGCGAAGCGAAGGGATGGGGGCTTGCACCCTTCGATCTTGTCAAAATGATAACAGCCAATCCGGGCGACATACTGGCTCAGGCATGGCAACGCCAAGCCGGACGTTTGCAACCCGGTGCGCTGGGGGATGTCGCGGTGATTGCGGCCGGTACAAAAGCCGGCGCCAGAACCGACCCCTTCAAAACGATTCTCCACGCTACCGAAGCCGATGTACGGTTGGTAGTAGTGGATGGACGGCCACTGTATGGCACCAAGGAATTCATGAAGAAGGCGGGAGTTGTGCAAGCCAGCGAGATCAGTATTGGTAAACAATCACGCCGTCTCAGTCTCACTAAATTCGATGCTGCTGGCCAATCCTGGTCTTTTAAAGATGTTATCAAGCGGCTCGAAGAAGTCCGGGACGACCCAAAGACTGCGATCGAGGACTCACGCAGCCTCGCGTTTGCGGCCATTCGCTCGGGCGGCACGCCACGGTTGCGCCTGGCGCTGGATATGCCCACCGGAAGAGTACCCGTGGGCGGTCTGCCAAAAAACCTGTCGACGATCATCGTCCCGGCGATTCAGCCACTCGCGCATGATCGTTCGTTTTTTTCTTCGATTCCCGGCCGCGGATTCCACGGTGGGCTGCTTGACGGACTGGCCGATTTTTATGTATAGAAATTCCTGCTGCCGACGGCTGATATGACGACCAGGGCTACCAGCACCCATCTCCTGGAGGCCCAGACCGGGCAGCTTCTCAGCGAATTCCTGCTGGGCGTGCCTCCACCGCAGCGACGCACGAAGCGGGACGGCACTAAAGGTGCCGCAAGGGGTGGGGTAGGCACTCAAATCGAGCGCGCGCGTGTGCTGGATGGTGGTGAGCGGCTGCGAATCATCGATGCCCTGATGACCGTGATCGGCGGCGCATACTGCCATCTCATCCAGAAGCGAGCCGCCTATGCGCTTGATCCGGTGCAGGCATTACAGCTGTTGCGCAGCCGCGTGGCCGCATTATCCGAGGGTGAATTTCATCTGGCGCTGACTTCGATTGTAGCGGGATTGCGTGACGCGCATACCCGCTACACGGGACCCAAGGCAGGACAGGGGGCGGTGGCAACGCTGCCCTTCCTCGTTGAGCAATATGGCCCGCACGACCTCCCTACTTTCGTGGTTTCGAAGGTATCGGCGCCCGAGCTGATACGTGACTCCAGATTTGTCGCCGGCGTTGTGCTGGAGAGCTGGAATAGCATCCCCTTTGCGCGGGCGGTGGATTTATATTCGGACCGGGAAACCGGCGGGCGTCCCGACGCCCGCCGTGCCAGGGCCCTGGAATCTCTCACTTTTCGTGCGCTGGAGTGTGGGCCGCCACCCGATGAGATGCTGGTGGATATCGGTTATCGAACTTCAACCCGGAGCGCGCTGCGGGAAGTTCGCATTCCCTGGCGTGTCGTTCATCCCGCGAAGGCGGAGACCAGCCAGCGGCCCGGATCGCGTGCATCGCGTTATATCGCCGCAAACCCGGCGGCGGAAGTCGTGCGGCGCGGAAAGAAATTGATGTTTTCGGGAAGCGTATGGCAGGCGGAGCGCAGGGGAGTTGTCACCGTTGCGCGCGACGAGGGGTGGATCAAGACCCGGTTCCAGGATGCGCTCGCCGCCCGGGTCATTAAAAATAAAATACCGGGGGATTTAGGTTACCTCCGCATTTGGAGCTTCGATGTCGATGACGATGATGCATTTATCGCCGAGGTGATCCGGCTGCTGGATCTCTTGCCGGAAACCGGCCTTATTCTCGATCTGCGTGGCAATCCCGGGGGGTTGATCTGGGCGGCCGAACGGTTGTTGCAGCTTTTCACGCCGGCCACGATCATACCGGCGCGGTTCAGCTTGCTGGCGACCCCGCTGACCCGCGCCATGGCGCGCAGTCCCTTCAACCGGATGGAATTGGAAGCTTGGCTGCCGTCTCTTGAGGCTGCCATCGCCACGGGTGAGCCTTATTCTCAACCATTGCCGTTGACCGACCCGGCCTGGTGCAACGATACCGGCCAGCAATACAGCGGGCCGGTCGTCTGCGTGGTGGACCCCAATACCTACTCGGCAGGTGACCTGTTCGCTGCGGGTTTTGTCGACAATGAAATAGGCGCAATGGTATGTGTGGGAGAGGCCAGCGGCGCTGGCGGAGCCAATGTCTGGACGCACTATGATCTTCGCGAAGCGCTGGTGGACACGCCTTTTCAGCTTGAGGGATTGCCGGCCGATGCCGGCTACACGATTGCAATTCGCCGCGCACTCCGCAGTGGCGCCGCCGATGGGCTGCCGATAGAGGATTTGGGTATTCCGGGAATCCCATATGAGATGACGCTCGACGATTTGCTCCACGAAAACCGGGATCTGATTGGATTCTGCGCAGGACTTCTTGTGGGGGTCCCGCGCACGGCGATGAAAGTGGATACTGGCGATAGCAGCGTGAGCGTGACCACCAGCGGTCTGGATGAACTGGAGACCTACGCCGATGGCCGCCCGTTTGAAGCGGTGCGCAATATCGGTGATGGAAAACAGGAATTGCCGCGGCCCGATGCAGAGATAATCGAATTCGTCGGCCGTCGGCATGGGGAAATCCGCCAGCGGAGGAAGGTGTCATTGAATGGAGCCGGAAATTGACACATCCTCCAAAGGGAGTTGCATTGCTGTCATTGGTTGAGGTTTCGCTAGAGGTAGGTCGGGTTAGCGAGCGTAACCCGACAAGAGCCCGGATGACCGCAAAAAGAACCAACCGCTCATATCCCCATGAAGGCTGGATGATGGATTTTGACGACGATTGTCGGGTTACGCTGTGCTAACCCGACCTACGAGTTGATTGGCTATCGTAGTTGCGCTTCCCCCTGGCCAAGGGGTTTCGTTGGAGCGCGTTTGTTGGCGCTCATCGCTTTGAGATACGCGATCAGTTCTTCCGTGATCTTATCCCGGTTCGGAATCTCTTTCGCAAGCCCCGGCATCGTGGTGTTGTGCCGGATGCTCAGCGGATTCTCGATCCAGCGCTTCAGGTATTCGGTCTTGATGTATTCGGCCACACTAGTTGGATAATTGAGTTCCGGTACTTTACCGCCCCCTTCACCGTTAATCGTATGGCATGCCATGCAGTGTTTGCGGAAATGCATGAATCCGCGTTGCGCTTCCGCGGATGCGTTTGCCGGGGGAGACATATTTGAAAATGGAGCTACGAACTTAATCTCGATACTTTTGATCTGGTAGGGCATATCCGATGCGCCGGATGCAAGCAGCGCTTTTGAGCCGATGTTGTCCCAGACCAGATAGAGTTGGTCCGAGCGGTACGACTTCGTTGTTCTGTAGCGTGTTGGTCAGCGTAAATGGTGCGCCATTCTCATATGCGAAGGCGAAATAAGCGTCATGTGCGAGGAACTTTGCTACGGGCACGCTTGGCTGATAGCCGTCGATGGAAGCGAATACGATTTCCTGTGCTTTGTTCCAATCTTTACCGAATACCTTATCGAATATCGGACGAGCCGGAAAAGCCCGATAGATCCGTTCTTTGTTTTCATGTACTTCAAATACTTTAGCGAGACCGCTGGCACGATAGCACCGAGATCGTCCAGGGAAAGCGTCCTGACGATTTGGCCCCGGTTTTTGAATTCTATGCTATATCATTTTGCGCCGATGCTGGCGCGAGTGGAAATTGCTGAAAAAAAGGGTACCGAGCATGAGCAGAAGAGAACGTAAAACTTTCGAAAAATGAGCACGCATAACAAACTCTCTGCCCTTTCGTCAAACAGTCGTAACAGTATACCTTTCGTCATGCGGTTCTTTTCCTGAACCCACCCCTGGTCCCAGTCCCAGGGCTCGTAAGCCAGGAAGTTGTCTTGGCGTGGTACAGTATTATCGTACAGACTAAAACTATATCGGAAGCGAGAATTGGCAATTCCTGGGCCTTGCATGCTGTCGCCGGAAACCGACGCCTGATTTTTAGATTGACGCCGCAAGCAATCTTGATTTAATCGTCTATCATTAAAAAAAGACGAAGAAAAATAATGTCATAAAATCCTCCCCTCATCCTGACAACATGTCCGCACCGGGGTTATTACATCGTCTGGTCCAATCATATCGATCCAGGATGCGGTTGTTACGCTTTTTATTACCTTAGCTCTTATTTTAGCCGGATTTTAAGCTGGATTAGCACAACGTAGCCCGGCGAGAGGCCAATGAGATATACACTGACATCGCTTGTCCGGCTTACTCCGGTGACTGATCTCTTCCTGTCTGGATTTAAGCTGCGGCCATGACAACGCAATTGACCATCCTTGACTGGCAAGGTGTTCTGGTAGCCGATGCGGCGACGGTGGGAGGCAAAGCTTGGCAACTGGCACGGCTAAGGCAATTTGGTCTTCCGGTGCCGGACGGATTGGTGATCCCTGCGGGATGGCGTCCCCTGCATGACGGAGAGGCGGCACTTTCCCCCGCGTTGCTGGACATATTGCGGGAAGCCCTGGCCGCCCGTGACTGGTTGAACAGGCCGCTGGCTGTGCGCTCTTCGGCTGCCGGGGAAGATTCAGCCAAGGCCTCCTTCGCCGGCATTTACCGCTCCTGCCTGAATGTGTGCGGTCTCGAGCAGGCCCAGCTGGCAATTCGCGAAGTCTGGGGCTCCTTATGGTCCCCGGCAGCCATCGCCTATCGGCAAAAATTGGGGCTGGCCGAAGACAGTATACTCCCCGGCATGGCGGTGATCATCATGCCCTTGCTGCCCGCTGTTGCTTCCGGCATCGCTTTCACCTGCGACCCCCTCAGTGGTCGCGATGACCGGTTGGTCATTCATGCCCAATGGGGCTTTGGCGAATCGCTGGTCGGTGGGAAGACTGCTGGCGACGAATATGTTTTTTCTGAAGATCCGCTGGATGATCACTGGGTGTTGCTTCACCAACAGATGGGCAGCAAGGCAGCCAAAGCAGTCACCCGGCCCGGTGGCGGGACGGAAACGATTGCAACGCCGGCGGCGCAGGCGGGGGTGTTCGTTCTTTCTTCTGATCAGGCGTTATATCTGGCTGAGTTGCTGCGCGACGCAGCCGTTGCATTGGATTTTACGAATTCCTTCTACGATCTTGAATGGGTGTGGGACGGCAATCAGTTCTGGCTGACCCAGGCGCGCCCGGTGACCGCAAGACCCCGTTATACGTATGACGCATTGCAAGCCCAACCCACCTATTGGACGCGCGGCAATACCTGCGAGGCGATGCCCGAGCCCATGTCACCGATCGACTGGAGCAGTGCACGCAAAATGGTTAATGCGCTGCTCATGCAGAGCTACCTGCTGGCTGGTTATCCGTCGCTGCCAGGGGCACAGCGTGCCGGGCTTTTCTTTGGCCGCCTTTACCTGGATCTTTCCATGTTGCAGTGGGAAATCTACGACGCATTGAGCATGCTTCCCAAAGCCACAAATGCGCTGCTCGGCGGCCGCCAGCCGGAAATTGCGATACCCGCGGCCAGCCTTGGCGATCGTGTTGCACGCGCGCGACGAGTCGTGAACTATATGCTGCGTGCCCCTGCCCGCCGCCGCCGCGGCCTGGAAG
>JBOIFK010000044.1:0-8903 GCA_050741585.1 Nitrosospira sp. | reverse complement strand
TACTCCTAAACGCAGCTACTTTTAGGGGGGATTACCAGACAGACAAGCGTTGAGCAGGCGTATGGCAGCTGTGCTTCCCCACTCTCGCCGGTTAAAGCGATAGCAGAACTCGTTGAGATACGCTTGCAGATACTTGGACGATACACCATGATAGGTTCCCAGCAGAAACGCCCTGAGGTTGCCAATCGCGATATGTCCCCAAAGCAGCCGTTGGTCGGCCTTGGCGGGGGATCACTCGCGCGGTGGGGTGCCGGGTTTTGCCGATCCTCCAGCAACGAAGGCCGCGCATCACTACGCACCCATTGGCCAAGTGGGAGATACGCTTAACAAACTGCGCCACCTTGCCCGCGTAACACCAGACTCCTGTTGCATGGCAATGAAGCCGGCGCGCTTGTCTCGGTTCTCAATCGCCACCAGCACCGGGGTTTTACCCCCCGGCGCCGTGGCCTTCAATCAACTTCTTATGTTGTTGATCCCAATAAATTCAGGTAGATGATGCTGAAAATGGTTCAGAGGCGTATTACTCTTTGAGTACTCCCGTATGTTGCCCGGTTTGCTGGGTACTGTATGCCGCTCATCTTTTCCGTGAATCGATTTCGGGGGATGGTCTCTGCTCGACATCGCGGCTGAGTGACTGCTCTCATTGCCATGATGGAACCAATTAAAACGTCGATCTTGCCCGCCCAACATCGCGGCCGGATGGGTGCCAAACGCTCCCTCAGCAATAGTGTTGACACAAAGCGGGCAGTCTCCGCTCGACATCGCCGAATGGCTGCTCTCATCGCCATGGTGGAACCAATTAAAACGTCGATCTTGCCCGCTCGACATCGCGGTCGAACGACTGCTCTTATTGCTCTGATCGGTCTTGACTTTGGGGTGATCATTTCCAGAAGCTGCCATATTGGGCTCCCCGGCCAATAATGCGGCGGAAGAAGTGAAACTAAAAGCAAGCAGCGTGGAAATGAGCAACGGACGTATGGTTTTCATATGAACCTCCTCGATCATGCGTAAAATGGGTGTATACGCGCAACCAGCGTGATCCATGGTTCGACAGCCCTTCTTGCAACGCCAACTGCTGGAAACTACCTTCGCTGGCTGACATTTATGTCTAGCACAAAAACCGTTTCTTGTAAACTTTTATAACCGGTTAAAAATATTAGACATAACAGCCCTAACCTAGCCGCTTTGGAGAGGAAGCATTGGAAGAATCAAGACGAGAAGTTCGCCCGGGCGTCCGGACTGAAAAAGAAGCTTTTGGATAGTTTGCCCTATTGTCTCTCTTAGGGTATTTTGTAATCAACAGTCAGCATTTCCAGCAGATGGCCGCCGGGGTCCCGGAAATAGACGCCACGCCCGCCGTCGTTGTGATTGATATTCATGTTCTCCGGCTCGAAGGGGCCGCTGCCATACTTGATATTTTCCGCTTTCAGGCGTCCGAATATTTCATCAAATTCCCGCTCGGGCACCTTGAACGCATAGTGATGGGATTCATATTTTCCATTGGTATCGAAATCCAGGGAGAGTGTCTCGTTCACCTTCACCACGATAAAATGAGAAAAAGCGCCAATATATTCGAAACCGAATATTCTCGAATAAAACCTGGCGGATTCAACCTTGTCATGCGAAGGCACAATGGTGTGGTTAAGCGTGATTGTCATTAAAGCATCTCCCGTTAAAATGACCTGAACGAACTCTATTTACTCTCGATCGTTCGTTGATCAGGCACCTAAACCAGTCGTTAAGAGGAGGCCATAACGCAAAGGGAGTTGCGCCGCAACCCAAATCATACATATCGCCCGCCGCGGCGATTTCCCTGAGGATTTTCTTGTAAGAACAGCGCGCTCCGGAACTTCGCGAGCACTCAGCAACCAGCTCAGCTTACCAAAACCCCTGTACCGGCCAGGAGAATAAGAAGGAAAGCGGCCCAAGATATCATATTATCCATGACATCACCTTTCGTGTAATAACGTCTACATCATGATCCTCGCAAATTGTTACACCTGTTCGTTATGCCACCTAGATGTGCTCAGCCATTCCCCGATTTATTGTAGAGGCCGATGCTCAACCTCGGAAATTGAAACAGCTTTGAACGCGGTGGGCGAATAAGCAAAGGGCGTTGCGCCGTATTATTTCCGCCGATTCCGCTGGATCAATACTCTCGCAAGCCAAATACGGTTACCACCCATTGAGCGTTACCCCCGGATCAATCTGCCAACGTTATCGTATAACCATGCGACCAATGCCTGGGCGCTGGCGCCATAATGTATTTCGCAGTGACAATTGGGGCAAAGCGCAACCGCATTGGACACGGTGTCCGGCCCGCCCTCGGCCAATTGCCAAACATAATGCAATTCGAGGTAAGGCATGCCGTCAGCGCTGTTAAACGGGGCTGGCCTCTCGCAGCCTTCGCAAATTCCCCCGGCTTGCTGCAAAACCCACGCCTTCACCGCGGCGCTCCGCCGAAATGCGGTAACCGCTACGCGTTTCGATTTTGGATAGGGACTACCGCCGGGAACAGCAAGCTTCTGTTTTCCTGCTTTCTCCCGCACAGCAATTTCGTAAGCGGCAATGGGCATTGTCCTTTGACCTTCAATTTTTCCCACCAATTTTTCGATCTTGGCTGCAGCCCTGGCATCAATGGCTTTTTGGGGTTTGAGACCTGTCAACCAACTGCGCCCCATGAGCGAGAGCACATACGAAATATTCTGCATCCGGAATTCATATGCCTTTTCACTTCGGCCAAATGTCTCCACTAGATTTTCGTAGTACTGCTTTTTTGTGAAAATCTGGCCTGCACGCTCGTTGCGCTGCATCTCAATGTAAGCTTCGACCGCAGCTTTCAGCTCTTCGTCACCCCAGTGATCATTCATTCTAAATATGCCATTAATATAATGATGCTGTTCGATCGGGAATCCTGTAAGGTGCCCGCAGTTATTCGTGGGCTTCAACTTTAACCTCTGTCCTGTCGCGCCAGCCCAGCCCTGAGGCATGGTTTTACCTTACCAAATACTGCTCACTCATTCTCATCATTGAATCCGCTGGGTGGTTGGCCGACACCATACCTACGAGACAACCTTACTGACGAAAGGGTTCAATAGGAATTCGCCTGAACTCTTGCCCTTTCCGAAATTATCATGCGACCCATTCCCAAAATCGAGAAGCGGCTTCTTCATATCCTGCTCCCAGCTTTGAGAGCGATAGCGTCTCCCGTCCGGCAGGAGATCAATTTATGGCGTCTAAAAGCAGTGTTCATGCCATATGGGCGCTAACCGGCATTCGTGGGCCACCGCACAGACTGACAATTTTCAATTACTAGAATAAATGCTGCGCGGAAGGAGGAAGGGTATCCGCATATCTGCACAAAGGATGAGTTTCCAGCCCCCTTTTCTTTCCTCACCTATTGGAGTTATATTTATGTTTGGTTCCGGGAAGCAGCATTTAAAATGGCATCCCACACATAAACGTCACAGAGAAATCACCATGGCACTCAATTTTGATTCAGAGCCGCTCATGATCAGGTGTCCTTATTGCGGCAATAAGTTCGAGGAGACGATTTCCAGGCTGAAGTATTACCCGAAGCTCTCCTGCCCTTCGTGTGACAGATACGTCGGCGTGAATCTCCTTGAGCTGCATACCGCGCTCGAAGCCTCCCGGAAATCAATGGACAAGCTTCTCGATAAATTGCTCAAATTCGAGAATGGAACCCAGCGCCGTTCGTCCCGCGCTGCGCGTCAGACCGGGCGACGACAAATCAGCCATTCCGATCAACGTCCACCGCCGGAAACTCCCAACGCTGGCGAGGACTCACAATCTGCAGATTAATGCTACATCGGGGCGGCAGAGAAGAGCAAGAGCAACAGCCATGTACTAATATAAGAGCGTATTCTTAAGGTAAAACAGAAGTACGACGCAAAAATGAACCATAACTGATGAGCCAGTCGCCGCATCAGCAAAGCCGACAACCAAGGAGGGAGCCCATCAACTACAGGAGCCTGACAAATGAGCAAATATGTCACCTATATACGCACTGACGAAGGCAAGATCGAGCGCAAGCCTGCCGCCGTCGTTACCCATTCCGATACTTCCCTGGATCCTTATATGCATGAAGAGCCGCTCGTAGGATGGCCGGAATCCAAGGTATTCTGGGCAAATGACACTGGGCCTAGCGTAGGTATCGCGCCACTCAACGGTTAATTGCGCATGCAGGGAAGCCCGCTTTTTGAAGCGGAGTGATTGTTTACAGGGGTGGAGCGGGCGCGCCTGAACAAACAGGCGTGCCCCGTTCTGTTCTTGGGGCGTTGGAAATTGGAGCAAGGATAGGCAATTTATCGATCGGCTGCGGCTGGATCGATTAATCTTGGCCGGCGTCGCGAAACGCCAAAAGACCAGCTATATGGCTTCCTAAACACTTGTCTTCGAGAGCGCCAGACACCGAATTGACGAGTGGCGGAAGTACGGAAGTACTATAATGAGCGCGTCCCGCTCTATACTGCAGTAGGCGCCACTTTCTGTGAATTTGCCCGCCAGGCAAGGAAGAACCCTTGGCTGGCAGGTCTACGGAGGCGGAAATTTCCAATCAGGATGGGTGCTGATTTTGGGGGCGGGTCACGAACCATCACCATTTCACCAACGGTCCTGTGACGTCCTCAGTCTCCGCAAGATTCTTTACTCCACTACATTCAAAGAACCGGGTAGATGGATATTCTTGGGATGGAGCTGGCACCAAATGGTGAAGGCGCCAGCCTTGTTGGCATCAAAAGAAATGGTCTTGGTTTCTCCCGCCTTGATGACTTCTTTAATTCCGTACTCGTCAATGGAAAATCCTTCACTGATGGGAGATTTGTTCTCTACGGTAATCTTTACCGACGTTCCTTTCTTCACGGTCAGGGTCTCGGGTTCATTGAGAACATTAAAAGCGCGAATGTTCTTGACTGTTACGCCTTCGACGTTGAGCTCAGGAATAGTGGTGTCATAGGCATTGATAACGACCTTGAATTTTTGTTCCGCCGCTTGCGCAGCCCCTACTAACAGTAGCCCACAAGCAACACTCATCAACATTGTTTTGGTTATTTTCATCATACTTTCCCCTTTCTCAAATTTACGTTTTAATGAAATAGCATCCACACTTGTTTGGCGGTACTTACAAAAATATTGACGAATTACGGATGATCCCATTACTCGTTGCTGGGAATTGTAATTCTGTCTATATTTTTTAAGAATCCACCTTTTTGATTCCAACATAATACTCTAGATGGGGCAGTCGCGGATGTCAATCGAAAGCTTGACAGCCCTGCCCCGTCATATATAGTGGAAGTACGGTTCTCTGCCCGATTCGATCAAACCATGACATTCGAACGTTTCCTATATCGTCCTCTCCCCTGATTTCAATTACCAAAGCCCTGGCATTTCATTGTACCGAATCGCACGGCATCCGGTATTGCTCCAATAACAAAAATTACCGTGCTGCCGAACCGGACCGATGAGCGACATGGCAAACATTTTATCGCCGTAACCAACCGCGAATACCAGAGCTGATGAATTCATTTGGAACACCCATAAAAGACCCGCTCAGGGACGGGTTCCTGATGGGATTAAACCTAATAAATCTTCACAAAAAAGCAACGCATTCATAACAAAACCATCGGTACAATAAAAAACCATTTCATCTAGATGATGAACCGATGAGTCAACTCATTCCTTACATCCGAACCGCAGAAGGGAAGATAGAGAGGGTTCCCCACGCTATCTATAATAGCCCCGATGACGGCCTGGATCCGTATGTATATGAAGAGTCTCTAGTTGGCTGGCCGGAGTCCAAGGTTTTCTGGGCCAAGGAATCCGGCCCCTGTATTGGCGTAGCGCCTATTTCCCCTTCCTCCCAGGATTGATCGGAGTTGGATACGATCCAGCGGGCACCAGGCTCGCAAATTACACTTTATTGAGTCGGCCACATCCACTAGTCATGGAGAGATGACGGCCCATCATTTCAACCTCTTCCGTTGCCCTGACCCCAGGCACGGATTACAAGAAAAGCTGTTGCAATCTTGCAGAAGTATTTCTCATTCTTCTATTGAGCAAACCATTCAAATGTGGGAGGCTCGCAACATCACCAACACTGTGTGGAGAAGGTAATGAAATTAATCATTCCCGAATATATCAACCTCTCGGAGCTTAAACTGGGTGGAAGTTCCTCGACCGACGGAAATATAGAGTTTGATTGGGCTCTGATAGAGGATATATGCAACGCCAGCGGGATCGACATTTCGGAGTTCCTGGACAGCTATGAGGACAATGCCTGTGGCCTCATCCACCAGTGGTACGCGGAACATAAAGCCCGCGGCGGAGAAGATGATCCGGTGATGGAGGATATGATCGCAACGGCAAAAATTGAAGAAATGCTGGATGGACTCGACGGCCGCAAACCTGGAAGCGCATAATTGCCATCCACGACCCGGCTGGTGCCGAACGTAAACGCTCAACCGCCCTCACTTGCATTAATTACGGAATAACCTACGAACAGCGGATTTGCTGGCGTCCCCAGGGGGATTCGAACCCCCGTACTCACCGTGAAAGGGTGATGTCCTAGGCCTCTAGACGATGGGGACTAAAGGACTTTTTAAAACCGTTGCGACCACTGCCAGAATCTGGTGGAGGTAAGCGGGATCGAACCGCTGACCTCTTGCATGCCATGCAAGCGCTCTCCCAGCTGAGCTATACCCCCAATACCCGCGAATACCCCGGCAAAATGAAGGCGAATTATACTGAGCCGCCCTGTTCCAGTCAACGTAAAGCGGCAGCGGACAAGCAGAAGCTCGAAAGGATCGACAATGAACAGGTCAGGCGGGAAAATGGGCGAGCCGGTCATTCATCCGCTTGAGCGTTTCGTCCCTGCCGAGCAGTTCCAGCACCGCATTTATGGAGGGCGTCTGCGCTTCGCCCGTCACCATCACCCGCAGCGGCATGGCCACTTTAGGCATTTTCAACCCGTGCGCCGTGGCGGCGGCTTTGATGGCATCATGAATTGCATGACTCTCCCACTCGATGCCAGCGAACCGCTCCATCAGATCGACCAGCGGCGGCTTCGCCTCGGCAGTAAAATATTGCCCCTTAAGCTCTTCGGCAGGCTCCAGCGGACGAAAAAAATATACCGCCGCATCAGCGAGCTCTGCCACGGTGTTAACACGTTCCTTGAGAAGATTCGCCACTTGTGGCAGATCCGGTAAATTTGGCAGGCCGGATACAGCGGTTGTACGACAGCCATCCGCTTCCAGGAAAGGCACAACCAGTTCCGCCAGGCGCGCATTATCGGCGGTCTTGAGATATTGCTGGTTGATCCATTGCAGTTTTTCCGGGTTGAATTTCGCCGGCGAGCAATTAATAGACGCCAGATCGAACCACTCGACCAGTTGTTCGCGGCTGAATATTTCATCGTCGCCATGCGACCAGCCAAGTCGTACCAGATAGTTCATCAACGCTTCGGGCAGATAGCCATCATCACGGTACTGCACTACCGAAACCGCGCCGTGGCGCTTGGAAAGCCGCTCGCCATCCGCTCCCAGTATCATTGGCACATGCGCGTATTGTGGCAAGGGTGCGTTCAGCGCTTTGAGAATGTTGACCTGGCGCGGGGTGTTGTTGACGTGATCGTCGCCGCGAATCACATGAGTGATATCCATGTCCAGGTCATCGATCACCACGCCGAAGTTGTAAGTCGGCACGCCATCGGCACGCAATAAAACCAGATCATCGAGTTCGCTGTTGGCGACGGTGATTTCACCCTTGACCAGATCACTGAACGTGACTGCCCCATCCAGGGGATTTTTCAGGCGCACCACCGGCTTCACCCCGGCGGGTGGCGTCTGCTTTGAATCTCGCCAGCGTCCATCGTACCGGGGCTTCAGCCCCGCCGCACGCTGCTGTTCGCGCATTGCATCAAGTTCTTCCCTGCTGGCGTAGCAGTAGTATGCGGCACCCGCACGCAACAACTGCTCTGCCGCCTCGTGATAGCGCGGCAGCCGCTGCATCTGGTAGAACGGCCCTTCGTCATAATCCAGCCCCAGCCAGGCCATGCCGTCGAGTATCGCCTGCGTAGATTGCGCCGTGGAGCGCTCAAGATCGGTATCCTCGATCCGCAGAATGAATTTGCCACCGTGCCTGCGGGCATAAGCCCAGCAAAAAAGCGCGGTGCGCGCACCGCCGATGTGAAGATAACCGGTGGGGCTGGGAGCGAAACGGGTGCGGATCATGAATGGGATGCCGGTAATGGAAGCTGGTTGCTAAGAAATACTATTTTACGCGAGCCAGCGAGAAATGTGAGCCATTCCTGACCTTATTGGGTTCGTTGAGTTCGCGGTTTACACAGCGTCCGCGCGTTGACCGGAAGCGCGGATTCATGCTCTAATTGCGCCTCCCCAAGCGTTACCCATCGGGCAACACAGCGGGCGGTTAACTCAGCGGTAGAGTGCCACCTTCACACGGTGGAAGCCACTGGTTCGATCCCAGTACCGCCCACCAAAAGGTAGTCCAGCAAAATCCAAACACATCCAATATGTTCAATAAATACAACGGTCTTTTCTTTTAACTTGTCCAAAGAACTCCATAGACATTCACTACAAACTTAGCCAGAAAGGGGGTATAGTTGGGGGTATTCCTGCCAGAATGCAAAAGGATACCCCCAATGCCCCTTACAGACACTGCGATTCGAACTGCGAAGCCTCGTAGCAAGCCATACAAGATGGCTGACGAGAAGGGAATGTTTCTTTACATAACCCCTGCGGGCGGCAAATTATGGCGTTTAAAATACCGCGTTGATGGCAAAGAAAAATTGCTGTCGTTAGGCGCCTATCCTGATGTCGGTCTAAAGGACGCTTGCGCCCGTCGTGATGAAGCACGCAAGCTACATG
>JBOIFK010000043.1:0-17079 GCA_050741585.1 Nitrosospira sp. | reverse complement strand
TGCAGTAATGCCGCGTCGAAGGTTGCTTCTTATCTGCGGGTCAGAACGGCGCTACTGGAGCGGCAGCGTGCGTTTCGCCAGCTTCCCGGCCTGGTGGCGGATGGACGCGACATGGGTTCGGTCGTATTTCCCGGCGCCATTCTCAAGATATTTCTTACCGCAAGCGCTGAAACGCGTGCGGTAAGACGGTATAAACAGTTGATGGAAAAAGGGATAGATGCTAATATCTCCACCCTTTTGCAGGATATACGGGAACGCGACGCGCGCGACAGCGATCGTAGCGTAGCCCCCTTGCAGCAAGGCGCAGATGCAAGTTTACTGGATACGACTTCGCTCGATATCGAGCAAGCGGTAGATAGTGTGCTGAAACAGTACGCTGACGTTTGCGAAAAGGGCTCGCTGAAATTCAAGGGCCCAGGTCAACGAAATAAATAGGATGCTGCAGTATTATTGCGGCGGCAGAATCAGGATTTTTTTAGAGGCAACCAAAGGGTGCTTGATTACAGGGTCTCGCGCGCTCCTTTTTTCGGTAGAGGGATGCGGGGCTGTTCCTGTATTCAGGCAATTATTTATTAACCTACTAGCCCCGTCGGAGTTTAGCTGGACGGGATTTCCAAATCAGGTATTTTCCACAATGACTATTGCTTCTCCTGCTACAGATTCCCCGGAAAGTTTTGCAACGCTATTCGAAGAAAGCCTCTCACGCCAGGAAATGCGTATCGGTGAGGTGATTACCGCAGAAGTCGTCCGTGTTGATTACAACATCGTCGTAGTGAACGCGGGGCTCAAGTCGGAAAGTTTCATTCCCGTTGAAGAATTCAAGAATGACAAGGGCGAAATCGAGGTCAAGCCTGGTGATTTCGTCAGTGTCGCGATCGAAGCGCTGGAGGATGGCTATGGTGAAACCCGCTTGTCGCGGGACAAGGCCAAGCGCCTGACAGCCTGGCATGATCTGGAGGCCGCCATGGAAAGCGGCGCCATCGTATGCGGCCTGGTGAGCGGCAAGGTCAAGGGCGGCCTGACCGCCATGATTAATGGTATTCGCGCCTTTCTTCCCGGTTCGCTAGTGGATATCCGTCCAGTGAAGGACACCACGCCATACGAAAACAAGGAAATGGAATTCAAGGTCATCAAGCTTGACCGCAAGCGCAACAACGTCGTGGTGTCGCGTCGCGCCGTGCTGGAAGAAAGCCAGGGCGCGGATCGTCAGTCGTTGCTTGCAAACCTGGCGGAAGGCGCGGTGGTCAAGGGCATTGTCAAGAACATCACCGATTATGGCGCATTCGTGGACCTGGGCGGTATCGACGGCCTGTTGCACATCACCGATCTCGCATGGCGGCGGGTGAAGCATCCTTCCGAGGTCATCGGCGTCGGCGATGAAGTCACCGCGAAGGTACTCAAATTCGATCAGGAAAAAAATCGCGTCTCACTGGGTATGAAACAGTTGAGCGAGGATCCGTGGGTAGGGCTTTCCCGGCGTTATCCGCAACATACGCGTCTGTTCGGCAAAGTCAGCAATCTGACGGACTATGGCGCATTTGTTGAAATCGAACAAGGGATAGAAGGACTGGTGCATGTGTCTGAAATGGACTGGACCAACAAGAATGTATACCCCTCCAAGGTGGTGCAGCTGGGCGACGAAGTCGAAGTCATGATTCTGGAAATCGACGAGGAACGCAGACGTATCTCGCTCGGTATGAAGCAGTGCAAGGTTAACCCCTGGGATGATTTTGCCATGAATCATCAAAAAGGCGACAAAGTGCGCGGGCAAATTAAATCCATTACCGATTTCGGTGTGTTCATCGGGCTGCAGGGCGGCATCGACGGGCTGGTGCATCTGTCCGATCTTTCATGGAATCAGCCAGGTGAAGAAGCAGTGCGTAACTATAAGAAAGGCGACGAAGTTGAGGCGATGGTGTTATCCATTGATGTCGAGCGAGAACGCATTTCGCTGGGCATCAAGCAGATGGAAGGCGATCCATTCAACAGCTTTGTCTCTGTCAATGACAAGAACAGCATCGTCAAAGGCACGGTCAAGTCGATTGACGCCAAGGGTGCTGTGATTGCGCTGGAAAATGACGTGGAAGGTTATCTGCGCGCGTCCGAAGTCTCGCGAGACCGGGTCGAGGATATCCGCACACACCTGAAGGAAGGCGATGCGGTTGAGGCGATGATCATTAACGTTGATCGCAAGAACCGGGGCATTAATCTTTCCATCAAGGCCAAAGATATGTCGGAAGAATCCAACGCCATGCAGAAAGTGACGGTTGACAATGCTACCAATGCCGGAACCACGAGCCTGGGCGCGCTACTTAAGGCCAAGATGGATGTCAAGAATACTGAACAATAAAGGATGCCCATGACAAAGTCTGAATTGATCTCAAGGCTTGCAGCCCGTTATCCGCAGCTGGTCGCGAAGGACGCCGAGCTCGCAGTCAAGGTGATACTTGATGCCATGACCAAGAGTCTGTCAGAGGGGCAACGTATTGAAATCCGTGGATTTGGCAGTTTTGATCTGAATTATCGTCCGCCGCGTGTCGGGCGGAACCCGAAATCCGGAGAAAAAGTGCGGGTTCCGGAAAAGTATGTCCCCCATTTTAAGGCCGGGAAAGAAATGCGTGAGCGGGTTGATCGCAAGAGCTGAAAAAAATCGTACCAGATTGGGGAGTATAATGACGGCAGGTCGAAAGATCATGCCGTTTTTTATCGCCGCTGTGGTGCATTGGGCCGTGGAAAGAGCTGAGAAAATGAGAGAAAAGATCTGAAAAATGAGCGGTCAACTGCCGGGTTCAGGATCATGCATTATCTGACATGGTTCTTCCGCATCGTGCTGTTTCTCTTGCTGCTCGGCTTTACGGTAAGGAATGTCGAAACGGTAACGCTGCATTACTATTTTGGCTACGAATGGCAGGCGCCGCTCGTCCTGATCATATTGCTATTTTTCGCCCTTGGAGTGGCAATTGGCGTCCTGTCCTGTCTCGGCAGGATATTCAGGCAAAGACGAAAAATTGCCGTCTACAAAAAGAAATATCCCATACTGGATGAAGAACGCGACTAAGCGTCATCTCCCTGCCGCGTTGAATGATCGTTTCGCGGCTTATTGAGGTGAAACCCGTATGAACAATCCTCGTATTATTGTTGCATTGGATTTTTCCGGTGCGGAACAGGCATTGGCCCTCGCGGCGAAGCTTGAACCCAAATCGTGCAGGGTAAAAGTGGGCAAGGAGCTTTTTACCGCTGCCGGACCCCAGGTAGTGGAAAAGCTGATGAGGAAAGGTTTTGACGTTTTTCTCGATTTGAAATTTCACGATATTCCCTCCACCGTGGCGAATGCTTGCAAGGCAGCAGCAGGTTTGGGTGTATGGATGATGAATGTCCATGCGCTAGGCGGAAGAAAAATGTTGTCTGCTGCCCGTAAGGCTGTGCCGATGGGTACGACTAAACTCATCGCGGTAACTTTGCTCACAAGCATGGAACGCAGCGATCTGAACGAGATCGGTCTGCATGGGGATCCGCAGGATGTGGTACAGCGGCTGGCCCTGCTGGTACGCGATTGCGAGCTGGATGGAATTGTAAGCTCTGCGCTGGAAGCCCCACGAATAAGGCAGCTCATGGGCGGGGGTTTTTGCGTGGTTACGCCAGGAATACGCCCGGCTGAGACTTCTGTCGATGAGCAGAAACGAATGGCCACACCGCATCAGGCAATCGAAAACGGCGCGGATTATCTTGTTGTTGGCAGGCCAATCACGCAAGCGATCGATCCGGTACTCATGCTGCGGCGATTGAATGACGAAATTGAAGGATCGACCGGGTCCTGAGCCCAAGCCCGGCAATCACATTGCGGGTTGTGGAACCTATAAAAAAGCTTCTGGGCTATCGGTTTCCGGTTGCGAGAGCTCTTATCGTATTGAGTAGCCAACGGCTGCATTGACCCATCACCCTGTTGGGCGTAGAGTTCGATACAGGATTTGAAATACGATTTTCAATTTCAGGTGTATTCCTATTCAATACGCTGGAGGATAATGCCATGCCCGATTATCAAGTCCTTCCCGCACAGCGTCTGACGGGCGCCGTGCGGATAGCCTGTCCCGCTCCGCCTAAATCCGTAACTCTAAGATCGCCCGCCCTTGATGTGATGACCGATTTGCGTGAGATCCATGCTGCGGTAATCGAGCGGCATAAAACAATGGAATCGGCAAACGCGTACATGATAGAGCGCGGTATACGTTCCCTGCTGGTATTGGATCAGGATCAGGTTCTCGATGGCATTATCACCGCAACGGATGTTCTTGGCGACAAACCGCTCCGCTTCATTCAGGAGCGGCGTATGAAGCACAGCGAGATCCTCGTCTCCGATATCATGACCCCGCTTGATCGGCTGGAAGCGATTCCCGTTGAGGAGGTTGAGCACGCCAGGGTCGGGGATGTTGTCGCCAGCTTGCAGGACACCGGTCGGCAACATACGCTGGTGATAGAAAATAATACTGATGGCAAGCCGGCTGTATGTGGCATCTTTTCGTTGACGCAAATCGAGAAGCAACTCGGCGCCTCAATCCCGTCTACGGAAGTTGCCAGGACCTTTACTGAAATTGAGGAGACATTGAAACATTGATCGCCAGCGGCGCCGTGCGGGGCGCCATGATGCATGGTCAGCAATAGCCAAATTCCAACCGAGACTGGAATTTCGTTGGATGGGCCTCATTTCGAGTCCCGCAATCATGTCAAACTGACCGCCAGCACTCGCGTAGGCTCGGAGAGCCGCCTAATGGATTATCTGGATTCAAGTGGGTGAAGTGACCTCAGCTCGACGCTCAATGCATATTCCCAGTTTTTTCACGCAGCGTATTGTGCCGAGTTTTGCCACGCTGACTTTGACCCATGGTGACTTGAATTCTGTCAGAATAACCTGTGCGATATGCTCGGCCAGCGCTTCCAATAACGAGAAATGTTTTTGCGAAAGAGTTTCGTTGATACGCTGGACGATAAGGGCGTAATCCAGCGCGTCCTCAAAATTATCTGTCTGGCAGGCGCGGCTCGTCGGCAAAGCAAGTTCCAGATCGAGTTGAATGGTCTGCGCGACGCTGCGCTCCCACGGATAAATGCCAATCAGGGTTTCCACCTTGAGTTCATGCAGAAAAATAATATCCATATTTTTGGGGTAAGGAATTGAACCTGAATCTGGCAGACGATTGTCCATTTCTCAGTTCATTATTTGGTTAAGCGCCAGGACTGGTAATGATTTGCTTCACCTGAATTTCCCCTCCATGGCGAGTTCGCCGCAGGACGGCCTGGATCGTTGAAGCGGTTTTTTCACGTAGGATTGCCAGGCGATTTTATTCTATTTGTAGGCATGGCGCTAACGACATGATGCTGACGGCTTTCATACTGCTGGCGTACCTACTGGGATCCATCTCCTTCGGCGTGCTGGCAAGCTGGGTTTTCCAATTGCCGGACCCGCGTACTTATGGCTCTAAAAACCCGGGAGCCACCAATGTGCTGCGAAGCGGAAAGAAAGCGGCAGCGGTATTGACGTTGCTGGGCGATGCGGGCAAGGGCTGGGTATCGGTGGCGTTGGCGCAACATTTCATGCCTGCTTCGGGGTTGGGCGACAAGGCCATTGCCGCGGTGGCCCTGGCGGTGTTTTTGGGTCATCTATTCCCGGTATTTTTGCGCTTCAAGGGTGGAAAGGGCGTGGCGACCGCAATGGGTGTATTAATGGGATTTAATGTATGGATGGGACTGTTTGCAATTTCGATCTGGATCATGGTAGCTGCAATCTGGCGCATTTCGTCCCTGGCTGCCTTGGCGGCGGCGGCGTTGGCACCGGTATATGCGGTATTTTTTCTCGGTTTCGAAGCCAGTACTCTTGTCGTTCTTATCATGGCATTGTTGCTCATCTGGCGGCACAAGTCGAATATCGCCAGTCTGATTACAGGCCAGGAAACGCGGATCGGCAAGCGCAGCATGCCTTGACGCATGTCCCGTTAAGCATCCGTTGACGGCTCCTGTATTTCCAAATCCCACCTCGCTTTTATCGTGAAACGGTTATCCGGCTTCTGATCCCGGATCGCCGGTAACTGCAACCGCATGGCTCCCGCAAATGCAATCATGGCGCCGTTGTCCGTGCAGAATTCGAGTTCAGGAAAGAAAACAGTGGCGCCTGTTTTCTCGGCATTGTGGCAGAGATTCTTACGTAGCTGGCGGTTAGCCCCCACCCCGCCCGCGACCACCAGTTGCGTCAGACCGGTTTTTGCCAGCGCCGCCAGTGATTTTTCCGTCAGAACGTCTACCACCGCTTCCTGAAAAGCGAGAGCAATGCCGGCTCGGGTTTGCTGTGTCATCTCATGCTTATTCATCAGTGTCAGCACGGCGGTTTTAAGACCGCTGAAACTGAAATTGAGGTCGCCGCTATGGAGCATGGGACGGGGAAGTCTGAAGAGCCTCGGCTGGCCCGACGTGGAAAATTCATTGGCGAGTTTTGACAGCGCCGGACCACCGGGGTAGCCCAATCCCAACAGTTTCGCGGTCTTGTCGAAGGCTTCCCCCGCCGCATCATCCAAGGTCTCCCCCAATAGCTTGTATTGCCCAAGGCCCTTTACTTCCATCAACTGGGTGTGTCCCCCCGACACCAGCAGCGCCACGAAAGGAAAGGCAGGCGCAGGAGTGGATAATAGCGGGGAGAGGAGATGCCCCTCAAGGTGGTGAATGCCCAACGCCGGAATGTTCAGTGCAAAGCCAAGGGCAGCGGCGATGCTTGCACCCACCAGCAGTGCGCCGGCCAGCCCGGGCCCCTGAGTGTAGCTGATGGCATCGATGTCCCGTAGATTGAGTCCGGTCTCCGTCAAGGTTTGACTGATGAGGGGCAATACTCGCCTGATGTGGTCGCGTGAGGCAAGTTCCGGCACCACACCGCCATACTCGCCGTGCATTTCAGTTTGCGAATAAAGTGCGTGGTTCAGCAGGCCGCGTTCCGTGTGATAGAGCGCGATGCCGGTTTCGTCGCAGGAGGTTTCAATGCCAAGTACAAGCAATGGAGGGGCGTGCGGGAGAGTTGTCCTAAATCCGCCCGGTCGTAATTTACACCAGGGTGAAGGCCAGGTGGCCTAAAAATCCCTTATGGGCCATCGCACGGCGCACTTAAAACGAGTTGAAAAATGGGCGGTCAACTGCCGGGTTCAGGATTAGTCTTTTACAACAGGATTCAATACTGCTATATAATAACGCGTTTTACACGTGTTGCGCCGTTCTTACACGCTGTTTGCGCAGCGCATTACACCCCGACAGACCAAGGAGGAAATACATCTTCATGACCACAATTAAAGTCAAGGAAAACGAGCCATTTGAAGTTGCCATGCGTCGTTTCAAGCGTACCATAGAAAAAACCGGCTTGCTCACCGAATTGCGCGCCAGGGAATTTTACGAAAAACCCACTGCTGAACGCAAGCGCAAGCTGGCTGCCGCAGTTAAACGTACTTACAAACGCCTCCGCAGCCAGTTGCTCCCGCCGAAACTTTATTAGTTAAAGTCAGTCAAAAACTTACAGAATTAAAGCTGGCTGGTTCCCATTGGATATGAAGCAGCAAATCACCGAGGATATGAAAGCGGCAATGCGCGCGGGCGACACCAGGCGACGCGACGCTATCCGGCTGCTGCTGGCCGCAATCAAGCAGCGCGAGGTGGATGAACGTATTGCGTTGAATGACGCCGCCGTCATTGCGGTAATGGAAAAAATGCTCAAGCAGCGCCGAGATTCCATCGCCCAGTACGAGGCTGCGCATCGCGATGATTTAGCCGACGCGGAGAAATATGAGATGGGCGTGCTGCAGGCTTATATGCCCGAGGCATTAAGCGACAGCGAGGTGGAAAACGCGGTCGCCGAAGCGATTTTCGCTGCTGGAGCCAGAGGACAGCAGGACATGGGACGAGTGATGGCAGCGCTCAAGTCCCGGCTTTCCGGACGTGCCGACATGGGTAAAGTATCCACGCTGGTCAGGGTGAAGCTTCTCAGCTGACAAGCCTGTATTATCGCCGCGAGCGCTGCATGAGTCTCGGATTACAGATCTAGATGTTGCGGCATGGGAATATGTTTCCTTACATTTCCAGAAAACATCCTATAATCAGATCGTCTGTTCGGGTTTTCCAGATCTGAACTCCACTTGAAACTATTGGTTTATCCGCTATCAATGATTTCACAATCATTCATTCAGGATTTGCTCAACCGCGTGGATATCGTAGATGTCATCGAACGTGATGTGCCGCTCAAGAAGGCCGGTGCGAATTACGCCGCCTGCTGCCCTTTTCACAGTGAAAAAACGCCCTCCTTCACTGTGGCTCCCACCAAACAGTTTTATCACTGTTTTGGCTGCGGCGCACACGGTAACGCCATCGGTTTCATGATGGAGTACGGTGGCATGAGTTTCGTCGAGGCGGTAAAGGATCTGGCGGCTCGTGTCGGATTGCAGGTTCCTGTCCCGGAATCGGATCCCCGTCCCGGCGCACCGGAATCCGGATCTCGTGGAGTGCAAGGCAGGCCGGAAGGGACAGAAAGTTCTTTCCAGGATCTGGTTGAAGTCATGAATGTTGCCGCGCGGTTTTACCGGGAACAGCTGAGGCATTCGAACAGCGCCATTGCCTATCTGAAGAAACGTGGCTTGACGGGTGAAACGGCCGCCCGTTTCGCCATTGGTTATGCTCCGGCTGGCTGGCAAAACCTGGATCAGGTATTTCCCGATTACGCGGCGAAGGCGCCGGTAAATCCGCTGGTAAAGACCGGGCTGGTAATCGAGAACGATGACGGCAAGCGTTATGACCGTTTCCGCGACCGAATCATGTTTCCCATTCTCAATCTCAAGGGAGTGATTGTGGGTTTCGGTGGGCGTGTACTGGGGCAGGGGGAGCCCAAATACCTTAATTCTCCCGAAACACCCTTGTTCCGGAAAGGCCGCGAGCTCTACAACCTGTTCGCTGCGCGCCGGGCGATTCGCGAGGCTGGACGTGTTCTCGTGGTGGAAGGATATATGGACGTGGTGGCGCTTTCACAGCATGGCATTGAATATGCAGTGGCCGCGCTGGGGACTGCCACAACGCCTTATCACGTGCAGAAACTTTTACGCCAGACCGATAACGTAGTGTTCTGTTTCGATGGTGATAATGCAGGTAGAAAAGCAGCGTGGCGCGCATTGGAGGATAGCCTCGCACAGCTTGTTGATGGCAAGAATGTCGGCTTTCTCTTTCTTCCCGAGAGCGAGGATCCCGATAGCTACGTCCGCAATTTTGGCAAGGAGGCCTTTGAGGAATTGCTCAAGCAAACCTTGCCCCTGTCCGTTTTCCTATTTAGGGAATTGTCGGCCCGCGTCGATCTGGCAACCAGCGAAGGTCGCGCCAAGCTGGTGCAGGACGCGAAGCCGTTGCTGGCGCGGGTAACCGCACCAGGGCTTGCGCTGATGCTGTTAAAGCGATTGGCGGAGATCAGCGGCGCCACCCAGGAGGAGTTGGAGGGTTTATTAAAGATCAGGCTTATTTCATCTTCCCCGACACGTGAAAGAGCGCCCCGGCCGCAACCCGCCTCACCTTATCGCTGGCTGATGCAAATATTATTGTACGATCCCGGCTATGTCGGCAAGTTGGATAGAGGGTTGTTCATGGGGGACCGGGAATATGCTGAAGAAGTAGCGGCGCTGACGGCGCTGGTTGAATTTATCGACACCCACCCCCACGTAGGAAAAGATACGGCGATACCTTCGGCTATCATGTACTTCCATGGCAGCCCACATCGCGGGCTGCTGCAAAAAGCCGAGAGCGAAACGCTAACCTGGGATGGCAAAATAGACCTGGAAGCGGAATTTGCCGGAGCGATCGCGCGATTGCGCGAAATGAAACGTAAACGGCTTATGACGAGATTACACAGTAAATCCCTGAGTGCGCTGACTCCCGAGGAAAAACAGGAACTCCAGCGATTGGCTGTCCCTGATTTGGGGCAAACCAAGCTCAGCAGCGTAGCTGAATCTTGATACAATTGAAAATTTTTTAGGTTTCTATGAGCCATAGCTTCTGTTAGTCATATTATTTGGAAATCGACATGGGAAAAGCGAAAACAGTAGTCAAACTGACGCCAAAATCGAAGACCACGGCTTCGACCGCCGCAACCTTGGGCCGGTCCGCCGATAAAGTCCGGATAGCGGGGAAAAAGAACGCAAGCGACACAGTCAAGAGGTCGCCCAGAGGATCGGCAAAAGCGACTGCGGAAACGCTGGAAGACAAAATTACCGCCGTTGCAAAATCAACCGCCAAAGCACCGGGGCGTGTGGCCGAGATCGCGCGGGTAATAGGTGCCAAGGAACCCAGCCTGCTTACCGCGAAGATAGCCAAGGCCAAGGCGATAAAAGAGGGCAAGGCTCAGGCAAAAGACGTGGAGAAGGCTCCGCTCGCGCCACAGGACATCGAGGCACGGCGCACGCGGCTCAAGAATCTGATCGTGCAGGGGAAAGAGCGCGGCTATCTGACCTACGCCGAGATCAACGATCATCTTCCCGACGATATGCTTGATGCCGAACAGATCGAAAACATCATCAGCATGATCAATGATGTGGGCATCTCTGTTTACGATGAGGCGCCCGATGCGGAAACATTGCTGATGTCCGAGACCGCGCCGACCGTGGCCGATGAGGACGTGGTTGAAGAGGCTGAGGCGGCACTTTCCACGGTGGACTCGGAGTTCGGCCGTACGACCGATCCGGTACGTATGTATATGCGGGAAATGGGCTCGGTTGAATTGCTCACGCGCGAGAGTGAAATCGAAATCGCAAAGCGTATTGAAGATGGATTGAAGCATATGATCCAGGCAATTTCGGCTTGCCCGACCACCATCGCCGGGATTCTCGAACTCGCCAATAAGGTGACGCGAGATGAAATGCGCATTGATGAGCTGGTGGATGGATTGCTGGACCCCAACGCCCAGGAAATGGTTGGTGAAGAAATTTCCGATGAATCGTTGGAGCAGGAATTGGGCGCAGAGAATGCGGAAGATGAGGATATTGCTGCGATAGCAAGCGCCAACTTGCTTAAACTGAAAAATGATGCATTGGAGCGTTTCTCGGTGATTCAGCAGGCGTATACCGAGATGCAGAAAGCGCTGGCCAGGAAGGGATCGACCAATAAGGCATATAAAGACATCCAGGAAAGTATCTCAGCCGAACTCATGGCCATCCGTTTCTCTGCGAAGATGGTCGAGCGGCTCTGCGACACCCAGCGCGGATTGGTGGATGAAATGCGCAGTTATGAGCGCAAAATCATGGAGCTGTGTGTGACCAAGGCGGGAATGCCACGTAACCACTTCATCAAAGCTTTTCCGGGTAATGAGAGCAACTTCGAATGGGTGGCACAGGAAGTCGCGGTTGGCAAGCCGTACAGTCAAACGCTGGGGCGTTACCAGCCGGCCATCATGGAGCAGCAGCAGAACCTGTTGACACTGCAAAAGCAAGTGGGCATTCCACTCAAGGAGCTCAAGGAAATCAACCGCCGCATGTCTACGGGCGAGGCCAAGGCGCGCCGTGCCAAACGTGAAATGACCGAAGCGAATTTGCGGCTGGTGATTTCCATTGCCAAAAAATATACCAATCGCGGATTGCAGTTCCTCGACCTCATCCAGGAAGGCAATATCGGGCTCATGAAAGCGGTGGACAAATTTGAATATCGGCGCGGTTACAAGTTTTCGACGTATGCCACGTGGTGGATTCGCCAAGCCATTACCCGTTCCATTGCCGATCAGGCGCGCACCATCCGTATTCCGGTGCATATGATCGAGACGATTAACAAGATGAACCGCATTTCGCGCCAGATTTTGCAGGAAACCGGGCAGGAGCCGGAGCCTGCGCTCCTGGCGGAGAAAATGGAAATGCCGGAAGAGAAAATCCGCAAAATCCTCAAGATTTCCAAGGAGCCGATCTCCATGGAAACGCCCATCGGCGACGACGAAGATTCTCATCTTGGCGATTTCATCGAGGATTCCGCCACCATGGCGCCTTCGGACGCCGCAGTCTACGCCAGCCTGCGCGATGTTACCAAAGACATACTGGATTCACTGACGCCGCGGGAAGCGAAAGTGCTGCGCATGCGCTTCGGCATCGAAATGAATACCGACCATACGCTGGAGGAAGTCGGTAAACAATTTGACGTGACGCGTGAACGCATTCGGCAGATCGAAGCCAAGGCATTGCGCAAGCTGCGTCATCCTTCGCGTTCGGAGCGGCTGCGCAGTTTCCTGGATACTGAAGGCTGATCAGCCTTCAGTCATCGTTTTTTACTTCCAGTTTCCAAATCGGGTCTGTAGCTCAGTCGGTTAGAGCAGGGGACTCATAATCCCTTGGTCGTTGGTTCGAGTCCAACCAGACCCACCATTAAAACAGATGCTTATGGATTAAACCGTAAGCATTTTTTGTTATGTGGGGCACTTGCGGGGCAGTAGGCTAGAGGAATCTGTAGCTGCTTCTCGCGCCATATGAATATGCACTGTTCGGGGGCCCTTTAGCTTATTTAAGTGGTACGTCGGTCCAGAGCGTTCGCCGTCGGGGTGACGAAATCGTCGCGGAGTTGAAATGCGATGGAAGAACCTGCTTGTACTAGCGCATCCAAGATCGCCATCAGCGATCCTCTGAATCTCTGTGTTCTCCTTACCTCAGCCAAATTTTCGAATAAGACCCGAGCGACTAAGGCGTCGAGATGGATTTTTAGATTGCCGTCCGTTGCGATTGCTTCTCCAAGTTGATCAGCAAATTTCTCTGCGATCAATGCAAATGCTCCGGGTAATGACGCCTCTCCTATTTGATAGAGGTACTGGACGTAGCAACCCAAGGTGTATATGGACCGGGGCGAATTCTCAAAATGAGCATCGACATCTGCAAAATGATCCCCTAGTCGCGACCAGTTCCGAACGCCACTCGTCCAACGATTGTTTAGGAATGAGCTGCGCACAGTGCCGTGACCGTCGGAATACTCGGAGTCCAAATTCATTTGCCACGACGCCTCGCGAACAGCCTCAGCGAACGCCGCCCAGACCTGCCAATACGTGGATGCCATCTGCCTATCTAATTCGATGACCAGTAACGAGTCGAGGAAACCCTCGACGCCTCGTGGATAATGTTCTACTGACGCTACGAGCGGAGCTACGAGCTCCAATGCTTTTGCTGGCTCGCTGTCTAAAACGAATGCGGCCAGCGTTCTTTCCGCAACGTTTTCTAGCTCATAGTCTCGCTCCGTTTTCCTGTTTGCCGCACCTCGTCGATCAAGCCTCCACCACGAAACAATCGCCTCCCCAGCCTTAGCGAAAAAAACTTGGGCAAGCTGCATATCAGGATGTGCGTTAAACAATCGCAGGAGCATCCGTGCAAGTTGTCGGTCGATCCAAGAATCGAAAACCAAATCGTCAATGTTCGGTGGGCTCGCAAACCAAGCCTCGGTAGCGGCCTTGCGAGTGGCAGCTACAGAAGTAGCCCAGCGTTTTGTAGCCCCCGGGCGTTTATCCAAGCTTAACTTCTTGTCGCGGGCGTCGATGTTCTTCCACTGTTTCGCGTGATTGACAATGACCCAAAGGCAAAACCACAACAGAGGTTCGTTCTTGCCCACCAGCGCGGACGAGATTCCATCGATGGTCCCGAGCCTCACATCTTCATTAAAGTGTAAAAGCCCTGCGACGAGGGCGTCTTTGGCATCAGCATCGACGGTCCAGCGTCCAGCCATCAGTGCCAAGGTGGTGGCACATTCAGCTATTCCGCTTATAGGACTCTTCGCGTACAGTTCGCTCGCGTTGTCATCGACAAGGGGCCTTGTTATCAATGCGAAAATGATGTTTCGGCACCAACTGCGATCTTCGTCGTCCATTGCATCCCAGTGGTCTCGGACTCCAACCGCTGCGGCGACGTTGGAGCCTGCCTCCAGAAATCCCTCTCCATCTAGCCCCCCCTTCGAAAATTCGGCACGGAACTTCTTAGCCAATGCCAACATATCTGCCCACTCTCCGGCCTCATGAATATGCTTGGGACTCTTCTGGAACTGGTTTCGACTCCAATTCGCTAGCTTAACTTGGCTATAAAAACGTTCTTGTTCGGGCACTGCATCGTCGATGAGCTTCTGTACGTCGGCATCAAGGGGGCGCATTCGCCATTCAATCAAACCACTTTCCTTGACTTGATTGGTGTTGTATCGACGCAGATCCATTCGATCCAACGACAGGCGCCACAGCCGATCAGCGTCATTCTGCTTGGACGCTTCTGGGAGGTTAGCGCGGTGCATATCGATGATGTCGAATACGGCCTGGCTCTGATCGGTCGTTTGAAGCTTAAGGGCCAGCGACTCCAGGTGTTCGCCACGATGAGGCAGTTTCTTCGACTCCAAGCGTTCTTTCTGAAGCATCTGATCCATTATGCTCAGGCCACCAATTGCGAGCGATTCCGGCTCCTGAATGCTTCTCTCGAAGTCTAGCCTGAAGAAATCGCGGCATCCCAATATGCTCAGGGCCGCCTCGCCAGCTCTCTGTGGGTGGGCGATGCAAACGCTTGCGACTACCGCTGCAAGGGCGGCGTTGTTCGTTTCAGCTAGTATCCAATTCAAGCCATCTCTAACGAATTTTTCGCTCCAGTCCAATGCAATGACCTCTAACAGCCATTTCTCTAATGCGATAAGTGCGCATTGGAGAATGTATGGCGTCACAGACATGCCCCGAAACGCGGCCCAGAGCCGGGCGTTGCAGAAGATGTCCTTTGAGGTGCCATTTGCGAGGATCAGTTGCGTTATCCAAGGCTGCTCTACAAATTCCATCCTGCCGCGATCACTTGCATAAAAAGCGGCAGCATGATTCACAAAACGCGTGATGAACTGGACTCCCTTTACAGGATGCGCACGCAAGATGCCGAGGAAAGGACCTTGGAGGGCTGACGGAGGGAACATTCGGCTCTCATAGGTAATACTCAGCCCAAAGGCGGACCCGATATCCAGTGTCGACCCGTACCCTTCATCGTCCTCGCCAGCCGCTGTAATCCATTTCGCCATGCACAGTTCCACCACCTCATCGGGGAAATCCCGGCAGGCGGCGTAGCAGTCAAAAGGCTTAAAGATTGCCTTCGCAAATAGGTCTGCTTCTTCATCATATTGGTGTCGGTTACGTCTATGGCGTTTTATTTTGGCTCTTTCTACCAATTGCTTGAAAAGCGTCTCGGCACCTTTGGGGAATTTCAGGAACAACTCGAGCAGACGTTGTTTTCCGCCTTTTTCACGGTAACCTCTTTGTGTTATTGGCAGCAGCTTTTCGACAAGCCCACCAGCCAACTCAAAGCCGTCTGGATAAGGCGTCATCCAACTGATCCCGCGAGCCCAATCTTCTAAGAAACCGATGACCAAATGATGGTGCGTGGCAGAAATGTCGTTCCAATGACGCACGAGAAACGCGAGTAGAGTTGCCCAGGCTTTTCCCGCTGGGACATGCAGTAGGCCGAACTCGGTAGGTCCGGGAGGCTGCAAAGGCGACACGGTCTTGCATGCCACCCGCACCAGATGGATGACTCGTACGATGAGTTGGGCATCATTCTCGAGCAATTGCGGCCCGAAGTTAGTCAAAAACTTCTCGCCAGTCGAAGATTGAAAAACGGCGATCAACGTGTCGTCTTTGAAAATTACCGGCATAGCTCGGTCTGAGATTATAGCCGCGAGGTAGCTGGCTACTGTGGCGGGCTCGCTTTCAAGCATTTCGTGCAACCATTTTCGATAAGCGCGGCGCACCGCTGGAAACGCACCTATTTCCTCCGCAAATGACTTCGCGTTGTCTTCGCTTGTCGCGAATTTCCGAGTAAGCCATTCGACTAACGCCCAGTCCTCGAATACGTCATGCGCGGGAGCCGCGCGCCTTGCGAAGTCGAACGCGAGCAGGTTGTCCGCGGCTAGGGCCTGGACTGCCGCTGCATCTGCGTCGAACTGGACGTAAGGTTGCAAGGACTCTGCGCGAGCGAGCGAAATTTTCGTGAGAGCAGCCGCGCGTCGGTCAGGCATATGGTCGCGAATCTTGGCTTCCTGCCGGACAATCTCGTTCCACAACCACTCGCGCAATGTACGCTCGGTCTGGGGTAACTGCTGGCTCTCGGGCCATGCAAGGTCGGCGACGCGCGCCAATATGAAAGGATTACGTAGCAAAGCTTTGAGCGGTGACGACTTCATGAGCGGCGCCAATTGGGGCAAAGCTGCTTGGGCCTCTTCCAATTCTGCGATGCTTAATTCGGGAATCACAACACGCTGAAATGAGGCTCTGCTCGGTCTCAAAATGGATCGCTCGACTGTCTCCGCGTGGTAATCGCGGCAAGTAATGACTAGACGGATCGAAGGATCATCAATAGTTGCCTTCATCAAATCGATGAAGGCGTTGCGCGCATCGCTTTCAAGCAGTCGCTCAAGCCCGTCGATGAAAAAGGTCTTCGTATGTATTGGAAACAGCGCCCTCAACGTTGACCAATTGAGATTGACTTGCGCTTGCAGCAGGACTTGATCGATGTGGGTGACGTTGAATTCTTCGGCGGCAAATGCAAATACTGTTTCGAACGCGCGACGTCCAAGAACATACCTTTTCGCAAGCATCGACTTGCCGCTTCCCGCCGCCCCCACGATCAGCACGACTTGAGCTGCAATACAAGCTTCGTTTAATTGGTCGCGCAGTGCGGCGCGGGCGAAGGTTAAGCCCTTTGGGCCCTCGTTTGCGACGCGTTGAAGGACGACGTCCGAATGCCCTTGCAACGTACTGAGTGAACTATGGTGGGACGCATGAACTTCGCGATGGCGTTGAAGGAGGTGGGCGGGGAACTCATCACGTGAGTAGCTCTTGCCCTCCGGGCCAGCCTTGCTCGCAATGATGACAAGTTCATTCCATGTGTTGAAAGCCGAATCTATGGACGAGTTGTCCGTTTTCAGCAAATGAAGCAGGGATGTGATCCAAGCCTCGTCTTTCGCGGATGAATTGGAGAAATCGTAGCTGATGACGTGGAACACGCGAAGAAATTCCCACATTTCCGCAGTCGCAATAGAAATGCTGGATGACGCTTCAAG
>JBOIFK010000042.1:0-27072 GCA_050741585.1 Nitrosospira sp. | reverse complement strand
CTCTAAAACCTTTAGCTGAGCGTCCTCAGGAAAGGCCGACCAGTATTTATGCTCTTGTCCTGCTCTAAATATCGCGCGCGCCGCAATTCCCTGAGGAGTTTTTCTTGCTCGTAAAATTCGAAGCTCCGTTTGATTAATCGGCGATGCTTGTTGATTAATCGTAAAGAATGATTCCTCAGCCTTTCTCGCATCCCCGTTAACCCATTGAAGTTGTACAGATAACGCCCCCAACTGCTTTGCCCGCGATACTATTTCTGGTTTTACTTTTTCGGGATTAGTATTTGCCAATTGATAGTCGGAAAATGGGCCTATTTTACTATTTACTAACTTGCGTGTCTTATTTGCGATTTCTTGCTGCTCATCAGGTATACGCGCATCGAAAAAATCCTTTGAAATCTTGCCATCACCATAATCGTCGTTGATCCAAGCCGCCAATGCGCTAAGTCTATGTGAGCCATCGATAACAAACGTTAAACTTGCACCATTCTTCCATAAAATAATTGCAGGGATTAAATCGTTATTCAGAAAACTGAGTATTAAATTGCTTAGTTTTTGAGCATCCCATTCACTAGTCTCTCTTTGAAAATCAGGTTTTCTTAAATAAGAATAAAAAAATTCCCCCTTCTTTAGATCGTTTATGGAAATTGTATGTTTCTGTATACCGGCGGTAACAGTTGGTTCCCCCATTTCAAAGTCATCGCGCGGTATAAGTGCATCGAGGTTTACCTTATGAGCCATGGAATGACCTTGTCGAGTGGTATTAAATTAGACATACAATAAATTCTGAAGAAACTGGTTAATCTATTCTTTAATGCCGGTCACCCGTCATCGTTACTCGAATAAAGAATTCACTTCACAGTCCTAGACCTTTCCAAATCTCATCCACCCGCGCCTTCACTCCCGCATCCATCACAATCGGCGTACCCCATTCCCGATTGGTCTCTCCCGGCCACTTGTTCGTGGCGTCCAGGCCCATTTTCCCCCCCAGGCCGGAAACAGGACTGGCGAAATCGAGATAATCGATCGGCGTATTTTCCACAATCAACGTATCCCTCGCCGGATCGACGCGCGTGGTAATGGCCCAGATGACTTCCTTCCAGTCGCGGATATTCACATCGTCGTCGGTAACGATAATGAATTTGGTATACATGAACTGGCGCAGGAAGCTCCACACGCCGAACATGACGCGCTTGGCGTGGCCTGCATACTGCTTTTTCATGCTGACCACCGCCATGCGATAGGAGCAGCCTTCCGGCGGCAGGTAGAAATCGACGATTTCCGTGAACTGCTTTTGCAATAAGGGCACAAACACTTCATTCAGCGCCACGCCGAGGATCGCGGGTTCGTCGGGCGGCTTGCCTGTGTAGGTGGAATGATAGATCGGGTCGCGCCGCATGGTGATACGCTCGACCGTGAATACGGGAAAAGTTTCCTGCTCATTGTAATAGCCGGTGTGATCGCCGAAAGGACCTTCAAGCGCGGTTTCATCAGGATGGATATAGCCCTCCAGCACGATTTCGGCACTGGCCGGGACTTGCAAATCATGACTCAGGCATTTGACGATTTCGGTCTTCGCGCCGCGCAGCAGTCCGGCGAACTGGTACTCGCTCAGGCTATCCGGTACCGGTGTCACTGCGCCGAGTATGGTTGCCGGATCGGCCCCCAGCGCAACCGCGATGGGGTAGGGCTGGCCCGGACTGGCCAAGCAGAAATCGCGAAAATCCAGCGCACCGCCGCGATGGGCCAGCCAGCGCATGATAACCTTATTGGGTGCGATCACCTGTTGCCGGTAAATGCCCAGGTTCTGCCGCGTTTTGTGCGGACCGCGGGTGACGGTCAATCCCCAGGTGATCAGCGGACCCGCATCGCCCGGCCAACAAGTCTGGATGGGCAGTCTGCCGAGGTCCACGTCTTTCCCTTCCCATACGATGTCCTGGCAAGGGGCTCGCGAAAGCGCCTTCGGCGCCATGTTGAGGACTTGCTTCAGCACAGGAAATTTTTCCCACGCATCTTTCAAGCCTTTGGGTGGGTCGGGTTCTTTCAGATAGGCGAGGAGTTTTCCTACTTCGCGCAGGGCTTCCACCGACTCCTGCCCCATGCCCATGGCTACCCGCCGCGGCGTACCGAACAAATTTCCCAGCACCGGAATGGCATGGCCCTTCGGGTTTTCAAACAGGATGGCAGGGCCACCCGCTTTCAATACCCGGTCGCAGATCTCGGTCATTTCCAGGTGGGGATCAATCTCAGTCTTGATGCGTTTCAGTTCGCCCTGGCTTTCCAGTTGGGCGATAAAATCGCGCAGATCCTTATATTTCATGCAACGAGATCGCCTTTTATCAGGTAATCGAGCGCAATCCCGGCAAAAACCGTTGCGCCAACCCAGTTATTATGCAAAAAAGCCTTGAAGCAGCGCCCCCGGTCACGATCGTGAATCAGACGGTATTGATAAATCATCAGCCCCAGCGCAATTGCCAGACTTGCATAATACATAATGCCCAATTGCTGGATCAGCCCCACCATTATCATGGTGCCCAGAAAAATAGCATGGCATAGCATCACGCCCATGACATCGAACTCGCCGAAAGTAATGGCGGAAGTCTTGATGCCGATCTTGAGGTCATCCATCTTGTCCACCATGGCGTACTCAGTATCGTAAGCAATCACCCACAGCAGGTTGGCGGCCATCAATAGCCATGCGATAAACGGCACTTCGCCGGTCTGCGCGGCAAACGCCATCGGGATGCCAAAGCTGAAAGCGATGCCGAGATAGGCTTGCGGCATCGCGAAGAAGCGCTTGGTGAATGGATAACTCGCGGCGAGAAATAGCGCGAACACCGACAGCCCCAGCGTAAGGCCGTTCAAGGGCAGTATGAGCAGAAATGCGCAAAGGCTCAATCCTGCTGCGAGCAGCAGTGCCTCTTTCGTACTTACCACGCGGGTTGCCAGCGGACGATTTCTGGTGCGTTCGACATGCGCATCAAAGTTACGGTCGGCGTAGTCATTGACAACGCAACCGGCGGAGCGCATCAGCACCGTGCCCAGTACAAATATCATCAGGATATTCATGCTGGGCATGCCATCCGCCGCAAGCCACAAGCCCCATAGTGTCGGCCACAACAGCAGCAGAATGCCGATGGGCTTGTCCAGGCGCATCAGCCGCTCATAATGGCCGAGGCGTTGCCCAAAACGTTGTCCGAGGTAATTGAGCGCCACTATGCCAGCTCCAGGATGGAAGGAAGAAATACTTCGGTAACCAGTATGGATTGTCCCCGCAAACTGAAGAGGGAACGGCGTGCCCACAAACCGGCGGGGGTTGCCTGCAAATTCCGGCAGGCGCGGCGGAAAAGCGGATGGGCTGAATTCAGCTTTTTGAATCGAAGCGGCGTGCGTTTCACCACGGGGTTCGTGAACAATACGGTACCCAGCGATCGGTTGCCGAGGCCATTCAAGCTGCGCCATGCGCCGCGAAGGTCTTTTCTCGCCACCACGGAGTGCGCAAACACCACTGGCGTATTGCCGCAATACAAGTATACCTCCCGTATCAACGCCAACTCTTTTTGACGCAGGTTCATCATGGCAAGTTCATCGCCACATGCCGTGGCCAGCGACTGGAACAACGGCTTCACGCAAAAATCGTCGCAACAACGCTGCTGAATGAGCTGAGTCAGGGAGCCACGGTTCTGCAACCAGCCGCGAGCGCGTGGCGACAAGGAAGACGGCGCGGGATGCCATGTGGATAACTCGGCAGCGTTCATCGCGGCAAAACCGAAAAGGGTGAATTATGCCGCATAAACAAGCCTGACTGAACCGTTATCTCCGGGAACGATCTTTCCCGCCAAACCCCCTGTATTGCGATCAGCGTTTTCTCGACAGCAGCAGCAATAGCATCGGCACACCCAGCAATGCGGTCAGTACTCCGACCGGCAGTTGCTGGGGCGCCCACAGAGTACGCGCCAGGGTATCGGCCAGTGTCAGGAAGCCGCCACCCAGCAGCACCGACAGGGGCAGCAGCCAGCGATAGTCGCTGACTCCCATTAGCCGGACGGCATGAGGAACGATCAAGCCGACGAAACCGATGGCGCCTGCCAGCATCAGGGCGGCGACTGTCGCCAGCGACGCGCCAAAGTAGATTCCGATCTGCAATGGCAGCACGGCCACGCCAAGCGTTTTGGCTTTTATCTGGCCCAGGCTCAGAACATTGAGACTGCCGGAAAAAACCATGCTCATGGCCGATACAATAATCAGTGCCGTCCACGCAGGCAACAACTCTTCGGCACGGGAAACGTCGCCCATCAGCCAGAACAGCATGCCTTTTACGTCGCTGGCTGGCGCCAGGGTCAGGATCAAGGTCGTCAACGCCGTACAGCCGGCGGACAATACCACCCCGGTCAGGAGCAGCCGGTAAAGGTTCCAGTCGCCGGCGCGAAAACTCAAGCCAAACACGATGGCAATCGCCGCCAATGCGCCGGCGAGCGATGCCAGGTTGGTCAATATGAGACCCCACCCCAGCAGCATTGCGACCAGCGCACCCACCGCCCCGCCGCCGGATACACCAAGGATATAAGGATCTGCCAGCGGATTACGCAATAAAACCTGCAATAGCGCCCCTGCCAGCGCCAGCAGGCCGCCACAGGCGAATGCAGCCAGCACGCGCGGCAAGCGAAGCTGCCAGACAATTTGATGAGGGATGCTATCGGCTGACGACAGCAATGCGTGGGTAACGCCGGAAAACGGAATATGCACGCTGCCGAACAACAATCCGGCAAACAGACTGACAAATGCGAACGTCAGGAATAGTATCAGCAACAGCGAAGGATATTTGGCGGAAATCACGCCAGAATGCGAACAATCAGAATCTCAGGCTGCGATTTAACAGAGGAAACCTTATCAGTCGCCCATCCGGTTTGTGCTGATCCCATTAATCCGAAGCAGAACATTTCCACAGCGCTATCGCAGGCTGATGATGGGCCAGGCGTTCTTTTCCGCATAACCCTTGAGTGTTGCATCAGGATCTACCGCGACAGGATGGGTGACTTTTTTAAGCAGCGGCAGATCATTCAGTGAATCGCTGTAAAACCAGCTTTCCAGAAACGACAGCCACGTCAGATTGTGCTCATCCAGCCAGCTTTCCAGCCGGGCTATTTTGCCTTCTCTGAAACAGGGCACTCCTGAAACCTGGCCGGTGAATTCACCACCCTTATGTTCCGGCTCGGTGGCGATCAGGTTGCTTATGCCGAGCGCCCGCGCAATCGGTGCGGTGACAAAGCGATTCGTGGCCGTGATGATGATGCACAGATCGCCGCCCAGCAAATGCCTGCTGATCAGTTCCCACGCGCCTGGCGCTATCCGCGGCAGGATCCTTTTCTCCATGAATTCACTGTGCCAGGCATCAAGCTGGCTGCGGGGATGACGTGACAGTGGCTTCAACTGAAAATCGAGAAACTCATGTATGTCGAGCGTACCGGCTTTGTACTGCTCATAGAACTCCACGTTGCGTGCTTCATACACCTCGCGGTCGAGCACGCGCTGCTCGATGAGGAATTGCGCCCACTCGAAGTCGCTGTCACCTGCCAGAAGAGTGTTATCGAGGTCGAATAGGGCGAGTTTCATGGTGCTATCTGTAATAACTCGCGCACCAACGGGACAGTGACTTTGCGCTGGTTCGCCAGCGAGTAGCCGTCAAGCGCATCAAGCGTCGCCATCAGGGATGGCAAGTCGCGACGCGCATGTCGAAGCAGGTAGTCGCATACCTCCCGGGGCAGATCGAGGCCGCGGCTGGCGGCATGGCTTTGCATGGCTTTAATTTTTTCCTCATCGGTCAATTCATGCACCTGATACACCAGCCCCCACCCCAGTCGCGTGACCAGGTCTTCACGTACTTTCAGCTTCAGTTGCGCCGGTGCGGCAGGACCGCTCACCAAGAGGAGCGCACGGCCCTCGTCGCGAATACGATTATAGAGATTAAACAAGCCAACTTGCGCGTTGGCATTGAGACAGTCAACGTCATCCACCATCACGCAATCGGCTTCGTCATTTGCAACGAAACTGGTGTCCGCGTCACTTGCGAAATATGCAGTACTCATTTTATTGCACATGCACATGCCCGCTACGCCTTGCAGCAAATGACTTCTGCCGCATCCCGTGCCGCCCCATAAATAAACAAAATGCTCTCGCTCTACCCCCGCAAGAATGTTATTCAGCGTCTGCAACAGTTCAACGTTGCGTCCCGGCACAAAATTAGCCAGCGTGGGCGGCGACGACGTGGCAATATCCAGTACCAGTTGCTTCATTACGAGCGATTGCTGCTCATGAATGGGATGCGCATTTGGTGCACCATACGAGTCGCCCTCTCCCTGATGGATAGTGCAGATCAAAGGAGTGTTTGGGAGCCATTTACGGTAAAATCGCGGTTCTTGAAAAATTGGCATGCTATCTGCAACAGAGTGAGAACTCAACTTGACGTCATCCAAACCAGAGAATCCCGACGCTATCCAGCTCTCCTATCGCGATGCAGGCGTGGATATTGATGCGGGTGACCGCCTGGTAGAAAACATCAAGCCCTACGCCAAGTGTACCATGCGCCCAGAGGTGCTCGCAGGCATCGGCGGCTTTGGCGCGCTGTTCGAGATCTCCAGGAATTATCGCAATCCGGTGCTGGTATCAGGTACCGATGGCGTAGGTACCAAGTTGAAACTCGCGTTCCAGCTGGGCAAACACGACAGCATCGGTATCGACCTGGTGGCAATGAGCGTCAACGACATCCTGGTGCAGGGAGCGGAACCGTTGTTCTTCCTGGACTATTTCGCCTGCGGCAGATTGGACGTGGAGATCGCTACCCGCGTCGTCAAGGGGATCGCAGCGGGTTGCCAACAGGCGGGATGTGCCTTGATTGGCGGCGAAACCGCCGAGATGCCGGGTATGTACCCGAAGGGTGAATACGACCTTGCAGGTTTCGCGGTAGGCGTGGTGGAGAAAGATCAACTCATCACCGGTTTAACTATCCGGGAAGGTGACGCGGTAATTGGACTTGCTTCCAGCGGTGCTCATTCCAACGGTTATTCGCTCATCCGCAAAATCATCGAAAAAAATAACACGGACTTGTCAGCCGATTTCAACGGTAAAACGTTGATGGAAGTAATCATGACTCCAACCCGTATTTACGTCAAACCGGTGCTCGAACTGATGAGGCATATGCCGGTCAAAGGGTTAGCTCATATTACGGGTGGCGGGTTGGTGGAAAATATCCCGCGCGTCTTGCCCGAGGATGTTGCCGCAGTATTGCAAAAAGGAAAGTGGGAGATGCCGCCGCTTTTCGGCTGGCTGCAGCAGCAAGGCAATGTGGCGGACAGTGAAATGCACCGTGTATTCAATTGCGGCATCGGCATGGTATTGATCGTAGCGCCGGAACTTGCCGATACCGCAATAAAATTACTGAGCTCTATGGGTGAAACCGCGTGGCACATCGGCTTGATACGACAACGCTGTGCGGATGAAGCACAAACGGTCATTGAGTAATCGGCAACGTAATGTGTGGACGCTCTGCTGAAATAATGAAGTCGCTGATTATTCTCATCTCCGGACGGGGAAGCAACATGCAAGCCCTGGTTGAGGCAAAGCTCCCCATCAGGATAGCCGCGGTTATCAGCAACAGGCCGGACGCAGCGGGCCTGGAAATTGCAAAAATGCATGGCCTTGAGACGAGAATATTGGATCAGCGGGCATTTTCGGAACGCGAAGCATTTGACGCCGCCTTGGCGGAAACAGTTGACGATTATGCGCCGGATCTGATCGCGCTGGCTGGTTTTATGCGCATTCTGGGAGATGCTTTTGTTAACCGCTATCATGGGAAGCTGATGAACGTTCACCCGTCACTGCTGCCCGCTTTTCCCGGCCTCGACACGCATGCCCAGGCGTTGGGGGAAGGCGTGAAAATACATGGTTGTACGGTACATTTTGTGACACCGCGGGTGGACCACGGCCCGATTATCGTTCAGTCCGCAGTCAAAGTACTGCCGGATGACACGGAGAAGACGCTCGCAAGGCGGGTATTGCAACAGGAACATCAAATTTACCCCGAAGCCGTGCGCTGGTTTATGGAAGGCAGGCTGAAACTCTCTGATAATTGTGTTGAAGTGAGTAACGCCATCGTCGATGATTCAGTTCTATATTCACCGGGATTATATAAATGAAATTTTTATTCGTTGCTTTGATTTGGGGACTCAGTTTTCCCGCATTCACGGCCGATCTCCCTACCCGTGTCGATATCAGTTATTTGATCACATCCGGCGCCCTGGAAGGCGAAGTAAATGATACCCTGGAAATCAGACACGTTAGCGGTACGCGCAGCTATATAATTAACAGCGAAGCGCGTGCCACAGGCTTGCTGGCGCTGACACAACCGGAGCCTGTCGTGCGTGATAGCAAGGGCACCATCACAGCACAGGGAGCGCTGCGCCCTGGCCGTTTTTCCGATCAGCATGGCAAAAAACTACCTAAAATAGCCATTTTCGATTGGGGCAAGAACTTGCTTACCCTTCAATACAAAGGCAGGGAAGAGAAAAAAGCTTTGCCCCCCAATGCTCAGGATCGACTGAGCCTGCTCTATAGCTTCGTGTTTTCTCCCGTCTCCGGCGAGATACTGGACTTGCATGAAACCGATGGAAAGAAGCTCGAAGTGGTACGCTATGCTGTTAGCAGGGAAACCCTGGAAACGCCGATGGGTGAACTCGAAACTATCGTGCTTACAAAACAGAAGGAAAACGGCGACGATCGCGATAAAAAAATCTGGCTCGCCGTCGACCATTACATGTTGCCCGTACGCATCGTTGCTACTCAGAAACTCGGGCTGGTAACAGACCAGATAGTCACGAAAATTGACTACGCGGACAAACCCTGAATCACTTGTATGAATAGCAAATCGTGTGCTGACTTAGGATCCGGGGATAATTATATAGAATAGCCCTCACGCCGCTCTACAATCAACAAAGATCTATTGCGCATACAGATTCTCCTCGGCACGATTCCTTACACAATCTCGATCATCCTAATTTCCGGCAGTTGGGCTATGGAATGCGGTTTTCAAATGATGCCAACCGCGCAGGGCGAAGCAGTACCTGGAAAGGATTCACCTTGGAGCGGCGGCGCCATGAAGAAACGCGTTGTGGCAAGCTTTGCGAATCATATTACTTAATTGAAAATGCGCGGTCAGCCGCCGGTTTTGGAATAATAGATGCGTCTCACCCCTGCTCACCTGGACACAGCAACTGCTGCATTGCGTGCCGTGCTTCCGCTGGAACATCCTGCCGATTCGATACTGCGGCATTTTTTTCGCGGAAATCCAATGCTTGGAGCAAATGATAGGACGTTTATCGCAGAAAGCATATTTGGCGTTCTGCGCCACCGGTTTTTCCTTGAGCACGTTGCTGCGACCACACCCCGTTCCCTTCTGCTCGCCTATTTGGCCAAATTCCAGGGCATGAATTTGCGCGAACTCCTGCCGTTCGTCAGCGAGGCTGAAGCAAAATGGCTCTCGGGAATCAAGGCGGCAACGCCGAAATCGGAGCCGCTTGCTATCGAGGCTGAATTTCCGGGGTGGCTGGTGGAAAAGCTGCGCAGCTTCATGCCGGATACCGATATTCTCGATCTGGGACGTTCGCTGCAACAGCCCGCTTCCCTTGATTTGCGCGTCAATACACTGCTTGCAAACCCTAACGAGATCCTTGTATTGCTAGGCAGAGACGGAATTGAAGGCAATATTACTCCGTACTCGCCCATCGGCATCCGCCTTACCGGCAAGCCAGCGATCAACCGCCACGAACTGTTCCTCACCGGCAAAGTGGAAGTGCAGGACGAGGGCAGCCAACTGCTGGGCTACTTGCTCGCACCCAGACGGGGCGAGATGGTGGTTGATTTCTGCGCGGGCGCTGGAGGTAAAACGCTGATGCTGGGTGCGCTGATGCGCTCACGGGGACGCATCTACGCTTTCGATATTTCCGAAAAACGCCTGAGCAATCTCAAGCCACGCCTCAAGCGTTCCGGTTTGTCCAACCTGTATCCGCAGCGTATCGCCAATGAAAACGACATCAAGGTAAAACGCCTGACGGGGAAGATCGACCGGGTATTGGTCGATGCGCCATGCAGCGGGCTGGGAACGCTACGCCGCAATCCGGATTTGAAATGGCGGCAATCGCCCCAGAGCATCGAAGAGCTCAAGCGCAAGCAAGCGTCGATTCTATCGTCTGCAGCAAACCTAGTGAAGCCTGGCGGCAGATTAATCTATGCCACTTGCAGCTTTTTGCCGGAGGAGAACCGGGAAATTGTCGAGCGCTTTCTCGTTAGCCACACTCGGTTCAAGCTGCTGAATTGCGCCGAACTTCTGACGCAGCAAAAAATTCCGCTCGACACCGGCGTATACTTGCAGTTATCGCCCGATGCACATGGCACCGATGGTTTTTTTGCCGCCGCGATGGAGCTGGCAAAGAAAGAGGCATGATCTTAATCCGGTAATTGACGTAAGGTGATAACTGGGTAGCGGAGACGTCTTTGTGAATCATCACGACCAGCTAGTGTAGCGAGTCAGCGATTTTGCTACTTAAAAATGACTAGATTGTCGCCATGCTGCGTTGCTCGTCGTTGCATATGAATCACGATGCGCCTCCTCGCGCCTTGTCTGACGCCAATCTAGTCATTTTTAACATTCCTTTCCGGTTTATTCATTTGAACCGGTTATGTAACGATATCTCTGACTCACTACGCTAGTGGTGTGCTTCGCAATTGGTTGGACGAATAAAAGCGATGGATTTTTGTGTCAGGCCAGGCGCAAACCACAGCGATAGTCGAATCCATCGCGAGGATTTGCAACAACGCATGACGCGAAAAGCCGCGTTTTTAGGTTCAATCAATTGCGAAGCACACCACTAGTTCGTTTCCCAGTCTGGCGCAATGACCGCGTCCTTCTCTTTATGGCGAGCCAGAACAGGTTCAAAATTACATCCTGGCCAACACCTCTGCAACCGTGTCGCCCATCGCAGCGGGGGTGGGGCAGATTGTGACACCCAGATCTTTCAGGACAGCCACTTTTTCCGCGGCACTTTCACTCGCCGATGAAATGATTGCGCCGGCATGTCCCATGCGACGGCCTTCCGGTGCAGTTAAGCCTGCAATGTAGGCGATTAGCGGCTTACCCATATGTTCTTTGGCAAAAATACCGGCTTCAACTTCCTGAGGACCACCAATTTCACCGATCATGATCACCACTCTGGTTTCGCTATCCTCTTCGAATCTTTCCAGAATATCACGATGGGAGCTGCCGATGATTGGATCCCCTCCGATACCCACCGACGTGGATATGCCAATACCCAGCAGCCTCATCTGGTCGGCGGCTTCGTAGCCCAGCGTTCCCGAACGGCCGACGATCCCGACATTCCCTTGAATATAAATATGCCCAGGCATGATTCCCAGCATCGCCCGCCCCGGGCTGATGGTCCCGGCGCAGTTTGGTCCGGTCAGCACCATTCTTTTTTCGATAGGGAAACGGCGCAGAAAGTTCTTCACCGTCATCATGTCCTGCGTTGGAATACCGTCAGTAATTGCCACGCAGTATGTAATACCGGCATCAGCGGCTTCCATAATCGAGTCAGCTGCAAACGCCGGTGGAACAAATATGATGCTGGCTTCGGCTCCCACTTGTTGTGCGGCTTCCTTTACTGTATTGAAAACCGGCAGGCCCAAGTGTCGCTGGCCACCTTTGCCGGGAGTCACGCCGCCCACGATATTGGATCCGTAGTTGATCATATCCTGCGCATGGAAGGTACCGGTCTTGCCGGTAAAACCTTGGACAATGATACGCGTGCTCTCGTTAATTAGAATTGCCATTTATTTTCCTTCTGCGTTCCTCCGCAACGACGACTTCATTACGAGCCTGAACCACCTTATCGGCCGCTTCCGCTAATGTTCCCGCCGTGATGATGGACAAGCCGCTCTCGGCAATGATTCGCTGGCCTTCCTCTACGTTTGTCCCCGATAAACGTACTACCAGCGGAACCTTCATGCCAATATTTTTTACCGCATGCACGACGCCTTCGGCGATCCAGTCACAACGATTAATCCCGGCAAAGATATTCACCAGCATGGCTTTGACGCCTTCGTCAGCCAATACCAGGCGAAACGCTTTTTCTGTCCGCTCAGCGGACGCACCGCCACCGACGTCAAGGAAGTTCGCGGGTTCTCCGCCAGCCAACTTAATCATGTCCATGGTAGCCATCGCCAGACCCGCGCCGTTAATCATGCAGCCGATATCGCCGTCCAGGCCAACGTAGCTCAAGCCGTGCTCCGCAGCGGCAACCTCGCGAGGATCTCCCTGAGTTTTGTCGCGCAATTCCGCGATTTCATGACGGCGAAATAAGGCGTTATCATCGAAACTCATTTTTGAGTCCAGTATGATTAATTCGCCGCCACGCGTGACAACCAACGGATTGATTTCCAGCATATTCGCATCAAGATCGCGCAAGGCGCGATAACAACCTCTTATCGTTTTGACGGCATGGCTTAATTGCGTTGCTTCCAACCCTAATGCAAAAGCCATCTCGCGTGCCTGGAAGTCTTGAAGGCCGACAGAGGGTTCAATATAAATTTTTTTGACTGCGCCAGGATTTGTTTCGGCCAATTCCTCGATCTCCATTCCGCCCTGGGCGGAACCCACCATGACGATACGTTCAGAGCTCCGGTCGATCAGGAAGCAGAGGTACAACTCCTTCGCAATCTCTGTCCCTGCTTCGACATAGACCCTCGAACAAACTTTCCCGGCTGGCCCGGTTTGATGCGTCACTAAATTTTTTCCCAATAACTCTTCCGCAGCCTCCTTGACTTCGCTGTGCGTGTTGCAGACCTTGATACCGCCGGCTTTACCACGGGCTCCTGAATGAATCTGTGCTTTTATCACCCAGATATTTCCGTCAATTTCCCTGGCACGCTGCACACTTTCTTCGGGACTGTAGGCCAGGCCGCCTTCCGCGATCTTGACGCCGTATCTCGTCAGGATCTCCTTCCCCTGATACTCGTGAATGTCCAATACATCACCTTATCTGTTTAAAGAATAATTCATCTGATTCTCATGAATAGCCGAACCAAAACAGTCAAGTCCGCCACAGCGGTGAAAGAAGACGGCAATTCTTGAAATGATCGGCTTCCAGACCCACGTGTTCTTCATGCGACTCGATTCGGAGCCCACTCTCCAGTCATGGCAACGAGCGCTTCACCTATTCTCCATGCCAGCCACCCGGAAAGAGAAAGTCGCTAAGGCAGCTTCTGAAACGTGACTATGCGCTTCTTGCGGCGATTGCCTCGGCCATTTTGACTACGTTATTGGCCATTCTTGCCGATGCGGCATCAATCAGCCGGCCGTCCAGCGCGGCGGCCCCTTTGCCTTGCGCCGCTGCGTCTTTTAGAGCAGCCAGAATACGCTTCGCTTTTTCGATTTCCGCATCAGGGGGAGTGAATACGTCATTAGCGAGTGCAATCTGTGATGGATGGATTGCCCACTTCCCTTCGCAGCCCAAAGCAGCCGCTCTTTTAGCCGCAAGCTTATAGCCATCGGGGTCTTTAATATCGCCAAACGGACCATCAATGGGGCGCAAGCCATAGGCACGGCAAGCAACTGTCATACGACTGATGGCGGCATGCCATTGATCGCCTGGATAATCCGGGTTGAGTCCACCAATGTTCGTTGTCCTGGCGCGATTACTGGCAGCATAATCGGCTACACCGAAATGTAGCGCTTCGAGGCGGCCCAATATACCGTTACGGGCAATATCCTCAACATTAGCCATGCCCAAAGCCGTTTCGATCAACGCTTCAATACCAATTCGATTCTTGAGCCCCTGCTGCATCTCCAGCTGGTTCAGCATCGCTTCAACCATATATACATCAGCATAAACCCCGACTTTCGGAATCAGAATGGTATCCAGTCTGTTTCCTGCCTGTTCGATCAGGTCAACGACGTCGCGAACCATGAATTGCGTATCGAGACCATTGATACGCACCGAGACCGTCACGCCATGACCTTTCCAGTCAAGATCATTGAGCGCTTCGATCACATTCTTCCGGGCTTTTATTTTGTCATCGGGAGCAACCGCATCCTCAAGGTCAAGAAAAATGAAATCCGCGCCGCTTTTCATCGCTTTTTCAAACATCCCCGGATTTGATCCGGGGACAGCTAACTCGCAGCGCTGCACACGTAAAACGGAAGCCTCATATAATGTGTGACTCATTCTTCTCCTTCCTGATTTTTCTAATAATTTGACTGACAGAGGCCGGAATTTTAATTTTTCCCCTGACTGAATCAGATGAAACCACAACCCGGCATTTTATTAAATAACCCGCCATTCTACTTTTGAAGGCGGCAATGTCAATTTTTACGTTTACCGGCAGCCCGGCAAATCATACATTGAGAGCAACATTTCAGCACCCGCATTTATCCGGTTTCCGGATGAATCCGGGAATACTGCGGACCCTTCTGGGCAGTCCTCCAATGGGGAACGTTATTGGTAAATTCCGGTGATCACAAGGCGCACGATGCAGCCACCAGCCTGATCCATGATGCCGGAGGAATGCAGTGCAGAGCGTACCAGTTTCCACGGGCGGTACTTTGCGAGTGGCCCGCTTTATCGCGTTCGGAAGCGAAGCTCAACCAGCCGCATCTTCAATGAACACCCCTTTCCGTTAAGCCAATGTCATGCCCCGCTGGCGGCATCGGAATGCATTCACAGGTTCCATAGCATATCATCATCGAGACCGGCCGGGTTATTACAGGCAGATAACACAGCTGGCATAACGCCGGCTATCAAAACACGGGCTCCGGGACCCGGGACCCGCATCTCAATTCGAATTCACCAGTTATCGAATTCGTTAATGGGGCAATTAAATAACATCATTTTATTAATCATCATAGTGTCGTCGTGTTGCCCCCCTTCGCTCGGCTCATTGAGAGCAAGCCCACCACCATAAAATTGTGGGGGACTTCGTCATCGTCCGACAATTGCGCCACAGCGGGTTCCCATGGCAGACCACTTTATTTCCTGAGGGGCGGCACGAAACAACGTGGCATCCAATGACAGGAAGGAGATTAAACGATTGACTGATCGCCTCGAATCCTTGAGGATAATAGCAGCCTGTCGGAATTTCTCGTGAGCTGTTTGAAACGAAGCCAAGGAGCAACAGATGTCACATAAATTACCTTATGGAAGTTTCAAAAAGCGCGTCAACGAATCCCTCCAGCCTTTATTAATCGGCGGTTTAAAAGGTATCGAAAAAGAAAGCCTTCGGATCACCCGTGAAGGATCGATATCGCAACTGCCTCATCCGGTTCAGCTAGGGGCGGCATTGACGCACCCGCACATCACCACTGACTATTCTGAAGCGTTACTGGAACTGATCACGCCGGCGTTGCCGGATGGAAGCGAAATGCTGGGTTTTCTGACAGACTTGCATCAATACGTTTGCACAAATATTGATGAGGAGCTGTTGCTGGCAGCAAGCATGCCTATCGGCGATTTGCGGGATACGGCAATCCCGATTGCCGAATATGGCTCGTCCAATGTGGGAAGGATGAAGCGCATCTACCGCCAGGGCCTAAGCCACCGCTATGGCCGTTGCATGCAGGTCATTGCCGGGATCCATTTTAACTACTCGCTTCCTGAATCGTTCTGGCCGCCATACCAGCAATTCATGAAGCAGACCGGCGATCTGCAATCATTTACGGCCAATGCCTATATGGGAATGATCAGAAACCTGCAGCGTTACGGCTGGCTCATCCTGTATTTGTTTGGCTCCTCCCCGGCAGTCGGAAGGAGTTTCATTGATAGCCGTCACTCCGCTTATTCCCGTACATTGGAGAAGTTCGATGAAACATCGTATTATAAACCTTATGCGACTTCATTAAGGATGAGCGAGATCGGCTACGTCAATCCGGTGCAATCGATGTTTCATGTTTCCTTTAACAGTCTCGATGACTATATCAAGGATCTGGCCAAGGCAACTTCGCTCCCTTATCTGGATTATGAAAGGGTCGGCGCAAAGGTGGGTGACCAATACCGGCAGCTGAATACCAATTTCCTGCAAATCGAGAATGAATATTACACCTCGGTGCGGCCAAAACAGCCGACCAAACCCAATGAGCGGCCGCTCCAGGCACTGAGAAGCAGGGGGATCCAATATATTGAAATACGCTCTCTGGATGTGGATATGTTCGAGCCGGCTGGAATTTCGCTTGAAACAGCACAGTTCCTTGAAGCTTTCAGCCTGTTCTGTTTATTCCAGGAGAATCGGGGTTATGACTTGAAGCAGCATGGCGAGATTAATCGTAACGCATTATCTGTCGCCAACAAGGGAAGAGATCCGGCGTTGAAGTTGTTCAATAATGAACAGGAGATTTCGCTGCAGCATTGGGCATTGATGCTCTGTGAGGAAATGCAGGAAATTTGTGAGATCCTGGATAACGGCAACCAGGAAAAACCCTACACCGGGGCATTGCGCAAACAGATCGACGTGATTCATCACCCCGAGTTAACTTCTTCAGCAAAGGTACTGTCGGCAATGCGGAATCAGAAACTCTCAGTTACCGATTTGATATTGCAGAAATCACGTGAGTACACGCATCATTTTCAAAAAATGCCATTGGATGCTTCTGTAAAAAGAAGTTTTGATTCCCTGGTCGAAGAATCGCTTGCGCAACAGAAACGGTTGAACGGTGCCACTGAAATCCCGTTGGATCAGTACCTGAATAACTACTTTTCTACAGGTGCCGCAGCTGCGAAAGGTCTCTCGCAAGGTCATTCTCAAGGGACGTCAGACGGTTTTCTCAAGAATCTGAATTAGAGGAGGCAGCAGGAAATCTGCTGATCGAATATCCCATCCTGCCTTCTGTTATATGCCCCGGACTCCGGCTTGGGCTGTCCAGTCAACCCACCCCGCAGAATTCTTCGCACCGGACAAATGAGCCGGTACCCCGTGGCGTTGCTTCATTCCACGCTGTTTCCGCTGAAACAGGTCATCCAGGGCACCGCGATCCACGATGGATTGTTTTGATGCCAACGTCACATCGCCTTCCTTGTTCGCGACTTCATGACGTACATTCCGTTACCCCGATCTCAACGGTCAGGATTACGGTGCCCGTCGCTTCTGATACCTTGATACCGCACGGCTATGCTCGGCCAGGTTGCTTGAAAAATGTGACTCCCCATTCCCTTTTGAGACAAAGTACAGCGCATCGGTTTTCGCCGGATTCAGCGCTGCCTGAATCGAGGGCAACCCAGGCATGGCAATCGGAGTGGGCGGCAGTCCACGGCGTGTGTAGGTATTGTATTCCTGATCGGCCAGGAGATCTTTCTTGCGCAGGTTGCCATCGAACGCTTTGCCAAGGCCATAAATAATCGTAGGATCCGTTTGCAGCAGCATATTTAATCGCAACCGGTTGACGAACACGCCAGCCACCATTGTGCGGTCACTTTCCTTGCCGGTTTCTTTTTCAACGATCGAGGCCAGGATCAACGCCTGGTAGGGGTCTGTCAGTGGCAGATCTGCAGCACGTTCAGCCCATGCCGCATTGAGGTGATTCTGCATTGCATGGTAGGCGCGCCTCAATATTGAGACATCGCTGCTGCCTCGTGCAAAAAAATAGGTATCGGGAAAAAATAATCCTTCCGCTGCTGCTTCATCTGCGCCGATCAACTGAAGAATTTCCTTATCGCTCAGATTGATCGTATCGTGCCGGACGGCCGGATGCTCATCCAGGGTTTGTCTAAGCTGCCAGAAAGTCCAGCCTTCTATAAACCTGACCTCACTTTGGTTGACGTCGCCTTTGGTGATGCGTTCCAGCAACTGCAGCGGCGATGTACTCACGGTGATCTCATAGTCTCCGGCCTTGAGTGAAGATGCAAGCCCCATCACCCGCGACAGCAGGACAAACGACCAGACGTCGCGCAAGACGCCTGCATCGGCTAATTGCTTTGCAACGCCTCTTAAGCTGCTGCCGGGTTCGATGGAAAATTCGTAAGGAACGACAGGGAGCTGAACGGGCCTGTTGACCTGATAGGCAAACCATCCAGTGAACAGGACGACGCCAATCAGCATGAGGAGAATAATGCGTTTTAGCGTGCGCATGCGCTACAACGAATTAAGCCTTCCGGAAGATCAACGTGCCGTTTGTGCCACCGAAGCCAAATGAATTTGACATTGCCGTGTCAATTTTCATTTTTCGTGCGGCATTGGGAACGTAATCCAGATCGCACGCAGGGTCCTGATCGAAAATGTTGATAGTGGGCGGTGAAATTTGATGATGTACCGCCAGGGCGGAGAAGATCGCTTCCACCCCGCCTGCGGCACCAAGCAAATGTCCCGTCATGGATTTTGTGGAATTAACCACGAGTTTCTTCGCATGTTCACCAAAGCAGCGCTTTACCGCAATGGTTTCCGCAAAATCACCCAGTGGGGTGGAAGTACCGTGAGCGTTGATATAATCCACCTCAGTGGCATTCATGCCTGCGTTTCTCAGCGCATTGGCCATGCATCGCGCGGCGCCCTCCCCGTCTTCACAAGGGGCGGTCATATGGTAGGCATCGGCGCTCATGCCGAAACCGGCCAGTTCAGCATAAATTTTAGCTCCCCGGCGCTTGGCGTGTTCCATTTCTTCCAGCACCAGGATTCCAGCGCCTTCACCCAGGACAAAGCCGTCGCGGTCCTTGTCCCATGGCCGGCTGGCGGTAGCAGGATCGTCGTTGCGGGTCGAGAGCGCTCGCGCTGAGGCAAACCCGCCGATAGAAAGCGGAGTGACGCACGACTCCGCGCCGCCCGCAACCATCACATCGACATCACCGTATTCGATCAGCCGGGCCGAGTCGCCGATGCAATGGGTCGCAGTGGTGCAGGCAGTGACAATGGCAAGGTTCGGCCCCCTGAAGCCAAACAGGATGGAGAGATTACCCGCGATCATATTAATAATGGTGCTGGGAATAAAGAATGGGGAGATTTTGCGCGGGCCACCGGCATGATAGGCATCGTATGTCGCCTCGATCATCGACAAGCCCCCGATGCCGGAACCGATGTTGACACCAACGCGTTCGGCTTCAACATCGGTATTGGCCAAATCTCCGATGCCCGCGTCCTTAACCGCCTGGATCGCCGCAGCCATGCCATAGTGGATGAAAATATCCATCCGGCGCGCGTCTTTGGCGGAAAGGTAGTCTGTGACATCAAAATCTTTGACTTCTCCCGCTATTTGAGAAGCCAATGCGGAAGCGTCGAAACGAGTAATCCGGGTAATACCTGATTTTCCTGCGAGGGCGTTGACCCATGCATCCGAAACGGTATTGCCAATAGGCGAAATAATGCCCAGGCCGGTGATGACTACCCTACGCTTGGACAAGGTTGACTCCGATATGGGATTTGCTTAAAGCAAGAAATTAACTGGTGTGAGAATTGATATAATCAATGGCCTGTTGAACGGTATTTATTTTCTCTGCCTGTTCGTCGGGAATTTCACATTTAAATTCTTCTTCCAGCGCCATGACCAGCTCCACGGTATCGAGCGAATCGGCACCCAAATCGTCCACAAAAGAAGACTCGTTCTTGACATCAGCCTCGTTCACCCCCAGTTGCTCGGCCACAATTTTTTTTATACGCTGCTCTACATTTTCCATCTAGGTACCTCTTCTCCAGTAGGTAAGAAAAACGCCGTCATTCTAGCAAGTTTTCGTTATTAATAGAATCAGAACACAATTAAGGAAAAACAAGCATTACGAATGCAACTCGATACAACGTTATCCATGTCACCGATAACCTGACAAATTGCCATGAAACAGACATCCTGTGGATATTACTGCATTTAGCGGAATAATTTTTGATTAATCCATATACATTCCGCCATTCACATGCAGCGTCGCCCCGGTAATATAAGCCGCTGCTGGCGAAGCGATAAATGCGACCGCTGAAGCCACGTCATCGGGGCGTCCCAATCTGCCCATCGGTACTTGCTGCAATAGGCTCCGCCGTTGGTTGTCATTGAGCGAGCGGGTCATGTCGGTCTCTACAAAACCCGGCGCAATGCAATTCACGGTGATGTTGCGGCCGCCTACTTCGCGCGCCAATGATTTGCTGAAACCAAATATCCCTGCCTTGGCAGCAGCATAATTGCTCTGCCCCATATTCCCGGTCGCCCCCACGACTGAGGAAATATTGACGATTCGCCCATAACGGGCTTTCATCATGGCTCGCAGCACCGCCCGGCTCAAACGAAAAACTGATTTGAGATCGGTTTCCATGATTTCGTCCCATTCTTCGTCTTTCATCCGAATGAGCAAGTTGTCGCGGGTGATGCCGGCATTGTTCACTAATATTGCGATATCCCCGAATCTCTCGTGTACCGCTTTCAGGACGCTTTCAATCTGGGTGGGCGTATTCACGTTCAGTGCCATGCCAGCCCCTTTGATACCGGCCTCTTCCAGATAACGGCCAATGATTCGGGCACCATCTTCAGTGGTGGCAGTACCGACGATAGTGGCGCCTTTCCTGCCCAGTTCAAGCGCGATGGCCTGTCCGATGCCCCGGCTGGCACCGGTAATGAGCGCGAGTTGATTTTCCAGCATTATTGTCCAATATGTTCGATCATGAATTAACCGGATAAACCCGCGCAACAGGCGCCGGATTTTCTCCTCCCTGCTTCAACATGCTTTCAGCATGCTGAAGCGCTGTACTATCCGTCAATGCCAAGCTCTGCAAATTTGGGGCGATATGCTTGTTAAGCCCCGACAACACTTTGCCTGGACCGCATTCCATCACATGGGTGACACCTGCGGCTGCGAAAGAACGAATCGTTTCCGTCCACCGCACTGGCCTACACAATTGCTGCACCAGAATCTTTTTTATGACAGCAGGGTCATCGTGCTGCTGCACGTCTACATTGTGCAATAATGGGATTTCTGGTGACCTGAGGATCACCTGCTCCAGCCGCTGTTGCATTTTTTCGGCCGCCCCGCGCATCAGGGAGCAGTGTGAAGGCACGCTTACAGGCAACATGACTGCGCGTTTTGCGCCATTCGACCTGGCCAGTTCCATGCCGCGCAGTACCGCATCTTTATGCCCTGCGATGACGATCTGGCCAGGCGAATTGAAATTTGCCGGTTCCAGCAATTCCCCGTTAGAAGAATTCGTCACTTCATCGCACACCGTACGCACCACTGCATCGTCGAGTCCGAGGATTGCCGCCATGCCGCCTGCACCTTCCGGTACCGCCTGTTGCATCACTTCTGCACGAAAACAGACCAACGCCAGTGCATCGGCAAAGGTCAGCGCTCCCGAGGCCACCAACGCCGTATATTCGCCCAGGCTGTGACCCGCCACGAAAACCGGTTTTGCACCGCCCAGACTTTCCCAGGCGCGATATACCGCGATACCCGCCATCAGCATCAGCGGCTGGGTGTTGATCGTCAGATTAAGCCCGTCAACCGTACCATCATTGATCATTGCCCAGAAGTCCCGACCGAGGATATCGGATGCCTCGGCAAAGGTTTCCCGCACTACGGGAAAATCAGCATATCCCTTCATCATGCCTATCGACTGTGAGCCCTGGCCAGGAAATACACATGCCAATTTGAGAGTAGGCCTCATTGCTGTTTCCATGCTTGATCAGATAAACTCAACAGTTGCCGGTTCATTATGGCAAATTAAAAACTCGAGGTCTAACGACCCCTTACCGGTTGACGTCGCGAATTGAATATTCGCCATATGGATTTTTAGAGACCCCATGTTTTTACCAGCGAAGCAGCACCGCGCCCCAGGTAAAACCTCCACCCACCCCTTCCAGCAGCACATGCTGACCAGATTTAATGCGCCCATCCCGCACGGCAATATCCAGCGCCAGCGGAACAGAGGCGGCGGAAGTATTGCCGTGCCTATCGAGTGTGGCAACGACTTTTTCCATTGGCATCCCTATTTTTTTTGCGGTAGAAAGAATAATGCGGATATTGGCCTGATGCGGAATCAACCAATCAATATCGGATACTTGCAGCGCATTCTCAGCCAGCGCCTCGTATACCACTTCTTCCAGTACTTTTACCGCAAACTTGAAGACAGTATTGCCTTCCATCATAACGAACGGCTTGCCTTTCACTTTGCCGTCACAGACACTGCCGGGTGCGGCGAGAATTTTACTGTGGCTGCCGTCAGCATGCAGGTGGCTTGAAAGTATTCCGGGCTGGTCACCTTGGGCCAGCACCACGGCGCCGGCGCCATCGCCGAATAGCACACAGGTGCTGCGATCGGTCCAATCGAGTATGCGAGAATAGATTTCGGTGCCGACCACCAGCGCGGCGCGACATTTGCCGGCGCGAATGAACAGGTCTGCGGTGGCCAGCGCATAGATAAAGCCGCTGCATACCGCCTGCACATCAAACGCCGGGCAATCGTTGATACCAAGCTTATCCTGCAAAATACAGGCGGTGCTGGGGAAAATCACGTCCGGCGTCGTAGTGGCGACAATGATCAGATCGATCTCTCCCGCCGTGACGCCCGCCGCCTCCATTGCCTCGCGACTGGCATTGAGCGCCAGATCACTCGCCATTTCGTTGTCTGCTGCGATGTGCCGCTGTGTAATCCCGGTGCGAGTGCGTATCCACTCGTCGCTAGTATCCACCATGCGCTCAAGGTCGTGATTCGTGAGAATTTTTTCCGGCAGATAGCTGCCTGTTCCAATAATTCTGGAGTACATCATCCTGGGCCCGGCCGTTGACTGCTCATTTTTCAGTTTGCGTTATGATCCACAAAGACTTTTGTTGCATTTGACCCCCACCCCCCTCGGGAAGCTCGCTACAGGGCGGATTCAGGATCATGCGGGGCGTTCTTCCGGTAGGGGGCGAGGATAGGAGGATGGAATTTTAGAGGGATGCGGCAACTCCGCCACGCGTTCGCTGATATGCCGCAGCATCCCGCCGCGAACCTCATCCACCGCGCGCGCGATAGCGAAACCAAACGCATAACTGTCAGCCGAGCCGTGGCTTTTAATGACGATCCCACGCAATCCCAGAAGGCTTGCGCCATTATAGCGGCGGTGATCCACCCGGCGCTTGAACGCATTAATGACCGGCAAGGCAATGAGTCCCGCAAACTTGGTGAGAAGATTGCGCTCGAATTCCTCGCGCAGAAAGGTGGAAAGCATCTGCGCCACCCCCTCCGAAGTTTTCAGCGCCACATTGCCAACGAAGCCGTCACACACCACCACGTCAGTCGTCCCCTTGTAAATGTCGTTACCCTCAATATTCCCGTAAAAATTAAGCCCGCTATCACGCAACAGCTCCGCCGCCTGCTTGACCACTTCGTTGCCCTTGATCTCTTCCTCGCCGATATTCAGCAAGCCAATACTCGGCTTCTCCTTGCCTTCCACAGAAGAGACCAGGGTTGCCCCCATGACGCCGAATTGAAGCAGATGCTCCGCACTACAATCCACGTTGGCACCCAAATCAAGCACATAAGTGCATCCTCTCATGGTGGGCAACACTACCGCCAGGGCCGGCCGGTCAATACCAGGCAGCGTTTTCAGGACAAACCGTGAGGTTGCTATCAATGCTCCGGTATTGCCAGCGCTGACGCAGGCTTGGGCCTCACCGCTTTTGACCAGGTTGAGAGCAACCCGCATCGAAGAATTTTTCTTGCCGCGTAACGCCAGGGCAGGCGATTCGTCCATGCCAACCACTTCACTTGCGGCATGAACTCTTAGCCGGGGGCTGGGTGCGAACTTGATAGCACGCAATTCTGCTTCGATCGCATCGGGAAGTCCCACCAGGACAATATCCGTTCCGGGATTGCGATGGAGATAATCGACGACGGCGGGAACCGTTACATGAGGGCCGTGATCGCCACCCATGCAGTCTACGGCTACGGTAATATCCAATTTTGACGCCCCCTAAGCCCGAGACAAGGCCGGGATAAACTGAAAAATTCGGTATCCCAGAACGACAGCGCGAAATTCAATCTTCCTTTGTCTTGACGATCTTTTTACCGCGATAATAACCGTTGGGGCTGATGTGATGGCGCAAGTGTACCTCGCCTGTATTGGAATCCACCGTCAACGGCGAACTGGTCAAGAAATCATGTGAGCGGTGCATGCCGCGTTTTGACGGAGATTTTTTGTTTTGCTGGACTGCCATGGTGTTTAGCTCCTTAAATAAATTTCAATGCAGCTTTTTCAATTGCGCCAACGCGTTAAACAGGGGTTTTGCGGCTGCCGCATCACTGCAGTTCAGTATAGCCATCGAGCATTCACCCTCCCTGTGGCGGGGCGAAATCGGCAAGCCCAGGATGATTTCATCCTCGACCAGTGACAGAATATCCATGTCAGATACCGCCAGAACACAATCAACCGATTCATTCTTATCAAAACGGGAGAGGTCCTCCTCGTTTCTTGTCAGCAGCAGAGCCGCCCGCAAATCCAGTACGTGCCGGAACTCGCCGAGACAACGCTGGCACCTGAGGTCGATTGATCCCTGGATAACGATTCGCAAAATCGGCTTGCTATTCCCGTCCAGAGCACCGGTAACGACATACTTTAGCTCGCCGCAATTGCCCGCCAGATAATCCTGTAGGCGCTCAAGGGCAGAAATAGCGATTTTACCATGATGTTCCCCGCCACTATGGGCAAAATCAAGGGCGTCTATAACAAGACGTGTAGACATAAGAAAGTTTTATAAAGTCAAATACGCGCATCCCTGCGGAACATCGATGCCTGTGTCCCTTGGGCTGAGCCTTTAAGTGCTTCGCCTACGGGGGGCCGCGCATCCAACCGTCCGGACAGATTAAGGATAATATTTCTTTTCCGTCTCAATTGATAAACAAGCGCATTTGATATTAGAATTTGAGGCCGATACGGAGTCATTCTTACGGCGCGCATGATATATTTTTTGCTCCCGAGTGTCAAAAACCATCTAAAAGCAAACCTTGAAAACACAACAGATTGCGCAACGACTTGTGTTGGGGTCCAGTTCCATTTATCGTCGCGAACTCCTCCAGCGCCTGCAAATTCCGTTTGAAATCTTTAATCCGGAAATAGACGAGACTCCCCTGGCAGGTGAGGTTCCAGAAGCCACCGCCCTTCGCTTGGCCGCCGCAAAAACGCGTGCGGTTGCGGTGACTTATCCTGATGCGCTCATTATCGGCGCTGATCAAGTGGCGGTGCTGGAAGGGACTCAGCTCGGCAAGCCACTGAACCGAATAAATGCAACCAGGCAGTTGCAATTCGTTCGCGGAAAGGAAGTCGTTTTCCATACGGCGCTGAGTCTTTTCAATGGCCGCAAACACAATATACAGACGAGAGTGATCCCTTCTCGCGTCAAATTCCGCGAGTTAAGCGACCAGCAAATCGAAAACTACCTTGATAGAGAACAGCCGTATCATTGCGCGGGCAGCGCCAAGTCCGAGGGATTGGGTATCGCATTGATCGAACGCATGGTGAGCGACGATCCCAGTGCCCTGATCGGACTCCCGCTGATCGCGCTGGTGGAAATGCTGGCATGCGAGGGCATGGAAATCGTGTGAATTCCGGTACGCTCTATCTCATTCCCGCGCCACTCGGCGAGGGTGATATCACCTGGATGATTCCTGCGGCCGTAAGACAATGCATCGCAGGACTCGGCCACTATATTGTCGAGCATCCAAAAACTGCCAGGCAATTTCTGAAACAAATTGGCTGCATCCTGCCCTTACAGGCGATCAGAATACAGGTGCTGAATGAACACACCCCGCCCGGAGAATTTGTCAGCCTGCTTGCACCATTGCTGGCAGGAAGCGACGTCGGACTATTATCTGAAGCCGGTTGCCCCGCGGTGGCTGATCCTGGCGCGGGGCTGATACGCCTTGCCCACCAAAAAAAAGTTCGGGTGGTGCCCCTGGTGGGGCCATCTTCCATACTACTGGCGCTCATGGCATCAGGGTTGAATGGCCAGCGCTTCGTATTTCATGGCTACCTCCCGGTAGAACAGAATAGACGGGTCAAGACAATCGTTGAGCTGGAAAAAGACTCGATAGCGCGCGATCAAACCCAGATATTCATCGAAACTCCTTATCGCAATCAGAAACTGCTGGAGTCCCTGGTTCTTACTTGCCACAACGACACGATGCTCTGCATCGCCTGCAATCTCACGCTGGCGGACGAAACGATTTCAACCAGAGCAATTAAGGAATGGAAACCTGCCTTACCCGACCTCAGGAATAAACCCGCTATTTTTTTGCTGCAGGGATAACGCGGATGACAGGGGTGGGCTACCGTAATCCCCAGCTATTTCCTGCGCTGATCACCGTATCCGCCACTACCGCGCCAAAACGTCTGGCGAAGCGCTCGGCAAATCCTTCCCGGGTCGTATAATCCACGATGTGTTCGGCCTTGATGATTTCGCGCGCCACGTATTCGGCACTGCCGATGGCGTCGGCAAGGCCCAGGTCGATACTTTTCTGACCGGTCCAGACGATACCGCTGAATATTTCCGGCGCCTCTTTCAAGCGTTTCCCCCTGCCTTGCTGCACGACATGAATAAACTGCTGATGGACATCGCTTAGTATTTCTCTGGCGTGTTCCTCCTGTTCCGGATTGGGTGGTGAAAAAGGATCGAGGAAGCCCTTGTTTTTCCCTGCTGTAATTAGCCGCCGGTCGACGCCGAGTTTTTCCATTGCGCCGGTAAAACCGAAGCCATTCATCAGCACACCGATAGAACCGATGACGCTCGCCTTGTCCACATAAATCTTGTCGGCAGCGGCGGCAACATAATAACCACCTGAGGCACAAATATCCTCGACGACGGCATAGAGGGGGATGTCGGGATACTCGGCACGCAAACGCCGGATTTCATCGTTGATATACCCTGCCTGCACCGGGCTGCCACCAGGGCTGTTGATACGCAGGATGACCCCCCGTGTTTTTTCGTCCTTGAATGCATGCTGCAACCCCGCATTGATATTATCGGCGCTGCTGACGCTGTCAGGGGAGATGACGCCACGCAGCTCTACCAGGGCAGTATGTTTGCCGGCTATGGACATGTC
>JBOIFK010000041.1:0-3780 GCA_050741585.1 Nitrosospira sp. | reverse complement strand
AATGGCGCCGGCTCGAGAGGCGTCCCGGAATCCCAGACGATATCGAACTGGCCATCATCGCGGGTTCGGCCGATGCGCGCCACCTTCCACATATGGCGTGTCGCCGGGTCGACGGAAACCACTCCTTCGGGCGCGGGCAGGCTCTGGCGCAGGATAGTGCGTTGCACATCGGCGAGGGCGCCGGAGCCGGCTTCGCGTGCAGAATTAATCCACATCAGCATGTTGATGTAGGAAGCCTCCATCGGGCCGTCAATCACCGCCTGCGGACCGAAGCGGTCGCGAAACCGGTTCACGAAAGCCACGTTCTCGGCTGACGAAATACTCTGGAAGTAGTTTCGTGCAGCATAATGACCCGCCATCAACGGTGTATCCTGGGTTGCCAGCGCCACCTCGGTGACGCTGAACGACAATACCGGCACTTTGTCCGGTTCGATGCCGCTCTTATCCAGCGATCGAAAAAAAACTGCATTGTCGGTGCCGTCAATCGTATTCAATACGATGTCCGGCTCCTGGCTGACGATATCTTCCGCCAGGTCGTCCATATCGGTGCGGCCCAGCGGCAGGTAGCGCTCGCCGACCACGACCGAGCCATGCGCTGTCAACAGATCCTTGATGAGGATATTCACCACGCGCGAAAAAACGTAATTCGATCCTGCCAGATAAACCCGCTTGCCACGACCACTGGATTCCTCGTTCTTGCCGCTCTTGCCGTTCTTGCCACTATGGCCGAGATGAACCAGCGCCCAGTGCACCGCGGGCATGATCAGCTGGTTGGGCACGGCGCCACCATAGAGGATATTGGGCGACTGTTCCATGCCCTCATAACGCAGCGCGTAAAAGAGCAGATGACGATGCTTCTCCACGACCGGCTTCAATGCCTTGCGGCACGCCGACGTCCAGCATCCAAACAGGGCTTGTACCTGTTCTTCAGTAATCAGGCGCTCGGCCTGCTCGGCGCAATAAACCGGGTCAGAGCGGCAGTCGACCAACACGGCCTCGATCTCCCGGCCATTGATGCCGCCTTCTGCATTTGCCTCTTCGATGGCAAGCTGGAGCGCATCCACCAGGGGTTTCTCGCTCGCCGCCATGACGCCCGACAGGGAGTGCAGCACACCGATCCTGATACTCAGTCTCGCAGATGAGTAGTAATGCCTCCAGATCATGGCGCTGCCAACCAGCAGGACGATAAGGAGAATGAGAGGAATGCGCATTGTATGGCTGGTCTTCAATTTTCGATCTTCCCTTGCACAATTGCCCGTCGTCATCAGACAACGCAATGCCAATACTTATCATAGACACAATGATCGGTTTACGAAACAATCCGGCGAGAAATATCTCCGTGAAAGCTTTAAAGGCGAAGATGCCCCATCAAGGCTCGCTCAGGACCTTCAAGTGAACAGCCACGCTGCGTCCCAGCGCAGGCAAGGCATATCCCCCTTCCAGGGCCGATACAATCCGATGATGCGCATATTTGCGCGCGACTTCTTTCATCCTTTCGGTGACCCATGCATAATCGGTTTCCAGCAGGTTCAATGAAGCAAGATCGTCATCCCGGTGAGCATCGAAGCCGGCGGAGATAAATACCATCTGCGGCTTGAATTTTTCGAGCGACGGCAGCCAGTCTTCGCTTACCGCCGCGCGGAATTTTTCGCCATTGCTGCCTGCCGCCAACGGGACATTGACCATGCGTTCGGAGCGTCCCGCGATACCGTTGTGAGGATAAAACGGATGCTGAAAGGTGGAAACCATCATGACCCGCGGATCGTCCCGGAATATATCCTCGGTGCCGTTGCCGTGATGAACATCGAAATCCACCACCGCAACACGCTCCAGGCCATGCGCGTGGATGGCGTGAGCAACCCCCGCCGCAATATTATTAAACAGGCAGAAACCCATCGCGCGATCGCGTTCCGCATGATGACCAGGCGGGCGGATACTGCAAAACGCGTTCTCCACCGTCTTGCCCATCACCAGTTCAACCGCCAGTATGACCGCCCCTGCAGCACGATAAGCCGCTTTCAGGCTATGCGGATTCATCGCCGTATCGGGATCGAGATAAGCCATTCCGGTGGAGGGGGCCCTAGCCTCCAGTGAAGCAATATACTCTGCTGTATGTATCCGTTCGAGTTGTTCGCGCGTGGCCAATGGCGCAACATGATGTTCCAGTTTGTCCGTCAGCCCGGAAGCAATCAGTTCATCCTCGATCGCCATGAGCCGTGCCGGGCACTCGGGATGGTACGGACCCATTTTATGCAGCAGGCAATCGGAATGGGAAATATAAGCGGTACGCATATCAAATCTCCTTAAGGCATTGATGGTTTTGATCTTCGCATTGCCGATTCGCAGGCGCCAGGGTCCTAGTGATGTGCTTCGCAATTGATTGAACCTGAAAACGCGGCTTTTCACGTCATGCGTTGTTGCAAATCCTCGCGATAGATTCAACTATCGCTGTGGTTTGCGCCTAGCCTGACACAAAAATCCATCGCTTTTATTCGTCCAACCAATTGCGAAGCACACCACCAGAAAGTATTTTTCCCTTCGAAGAACCGCCGGCTTCAAGGAAAATCAGGGCCGCTGCCTTGTTCCACGGCAATAGTCGCGGCGCAAAATTGAAACAACGGCCCCTCCGTGATAATCTCTGCCTCAAATTACTCCGCTTATTGAGACTATATCCGCTTTAACCTCATGAACTTAAAAAATCAGGCGCTCAATGTCTCTTTTTCGACAACTCTGGTTAGCCGTTATACTGGTTACCCTAACAAGTTTTATAGGCAGCTTTGCCGTCAGCATACTCAGCACACGGAGCTATCTTGAACAACAGCTTCAGCGAAAAAACATCGATAGCGCCAATTCTCTCGCCCTGACCATCTCTCCACTGAGCAAGGATCCCGTTACGATCGGGCTGCCAATCGCGGCAATGTTCGATAGCGGTCAGTACGAGGCGATCTCGATTACCTCCCCGGATGGCAAGGTCATTGCCGAACGGGTGCAGGACCGGATTGATCCCGCTGTTCCCGAATGGTTTATCGATTTCTTCCCCATTCATGCCGAGCCAGGCCGTGCCCAGATCTTGGATAGCTGGATGCAATTTGGCGTTATCAAGGTGGCCAGCCATACCAGCCTCGCCTATCAGGCGCTCTGGGAGCAGGCCGAAAACCTGATAATCTGGTTTCTGGCGGCGTGTGCCTTTGGCGGACTCATCGGCATGCTGATACTTTATCGCATCAAACGGCCGTTGGCGGCGATGGTCGATCAGGCTGACGCTATTACGGAGCGACGCTTCCTCACTATTTCCGAACCCCGCATACCGGAACTGCGCAGCATCGCGCGTGCTACAAACGATCTGATCAGACGCCTGCATAACCGGTTTTTCGAGGAGTCTTCCCGGCTGGAGGCATTGCACAGGCAACTCAATTACGATGCCGTGACAGGCTTAGCCAATCGTAAGTACTTCATGAGCCGCGCAAGCATGCTGCTGCATGACGAAGATGCCGCCCTGACCGGCGTTCTACTGATCATACGTCTCTATGGCCTGGCAAAAATCAACCATCAATTTGATCGTGCCGTGACGAACGACCTGCTTGGCCAGGTAGGAAATCTCATTGGGGGAATTGCCGGCGAAGCTTCGGACCGTCTCGCCGCCCGCCTGAACGGGTCGGATTTTGCACTCATCATTCCCAGCGCTGAGGATGCCGGCCATTTTGCAAATCAATTGACCATGGGGCTGACCGCCCTGGCACCACAAACCGGCGAAGTGACCGACTTCTGCCACATCGGCGG
>JBOIFK010000040.1:0-4322 GCA_050741585.1 Nitrosospira sp. | reverse complement strand
GCTCCGCCAGTACATTATGAAAATATTGTTCGGCGTAGTGGCGTAACTGCTCTCTCGATAGCTTGCCTTCCGTCCAGGCAATATAAAAAGGATGCTTCAGCAGATGCCTGCCCTCAATGAGGGCGTTGATCTTTTGTTTCAGAGCTACATTGGTCGTCATGGTTTTCCTCTTGAACAGAGTTGGGGTAATCGGTCAGCATATCATCGCGAAATAATGCCGTTAAGTCAAATTTTGATGATTAATATCCTGGTCGCCAGAATAAATCCAAATTCGGCGGTCGATCGCTCATTGTCGACTCACTTCAGCTTGGCACCATGATCCACGAAGATGCTTTGCGTCACTTGACCTTCATATTTTTTTGAGAGCGTATTAAAGGGAAAGGGCGGGGGCGGATGCCAGGTTAATGCTCACGCTCGCCACAACAACCCCTCATTAACGCCAGCCACTTGTGGCACATTAGCGGCTACACTGCGATTTTATTTTGTTTCCAGAAAATTTTATGGACGAACAATCGAGCCTGCTGGCGCTATTCACCAGCAGTTTTCTGGCTGCCACGTTACTCCCTGGCGGCTCGGAAGCAGTACTGTTTGGCGTTCTGAAAGCTTATCCCCAGCTTTATTGGCCTGCATTGGGAGTTGCCTCACTGGGAAATGTCCTGGGTGGCATGAGCTCATACGTTATCGGACGCTTTTTGCCCGACGAAAAAACACTTCTAAAAAAATCGGGGGGCAATATGCGCGGCCTCGAATGGGTGCGCAATTATGGAAGCCCGATACTGCTGCTGGCATGGGTGCCGCTAATCGGCGATCTACTGTGCGTCGCAGCGGGATGGCTTCGAATCAACTGGGTATCGGCGATGATGTTCATGGCTGTGGGGAAATTCGTGCGTTATTGGGCAATCGCGGCAGCGATCAGTCCTTAGCGGTCTTATCCTGTCTGCCCAGCATACAATAAAAAATAAAAAAGCCGACTGCTGATTTGGCGGCCGGCTTATCGGTCTCTATCAATTCAACGTCAGATTACTCTCCTTTCACGCCTTCTCACTTCTGAAGCAACTTTTGCAGCTCACCGTTCTGATACATTTCCGTCACGATGTCAGAACCCCCGACAAACTCTCCATTGATGTAGAGCTGCGGAATAGTCGGCCAGTTTGAGTATTCCTTGATGCCCTGCCGGATTTCCGGTTCGGCAAGGACATCCACCGCGAAAATATCATTCGCCCCGCACGCGTTGAGCACTTTCACCGCATGGGCGGAAAAACCGCATTGAGGGGCTTGCGGCGTGCCTTTCATGTAAAGCACCACGGGATGAGCGGTAACTTGCTGCTTGATGGTTTCTTGCGTATTCATGTCTGGCTCCTCGTCAATTAATCGACCTGAAAACCAGCAATGGAAAAACCAAGCTGGCTTCAGGAGTTTGATTCATCCTGATCAATATACATCCGAAAATTGCATTCTAACAGTTTCTCGCGGAAAACTCCCAAACCCCGCCGCTGATCCGCATGATGCCTGTCAGGTCAACTCGGGAAAACCCCTCGCTGAAACCCGCATTATTCAGCAATTGCCTACATGCTTCCGCCTGATCGTACCCATGTTCCAGCAACAGCATGCCGCCTGCAACAAGATGAGCCGCAGCAGACCTGATGATAAAGCGAATGCAACCCAGGCCGTCACCGCCCGGCGTCAGCGCCGCCCGTGGCTCAAAGGGCAAATCCCCCTGAGTGAGATGGGGATCGCCGGCGGCAACGTAGGGTGGGTTGGAAACGATGAGATCGAATCTTTCCTCCGCTAGTCCGTCGAACCAGTCGGTCTCGATAATACGCACATTGCTTGCATTGAGCTGCCTGGCGTTTATTCTGGCCACAGCCACGGCATCGGCGGAAGAATCCACCGCGGTAATGTCCGCGTGAGGGCGATGTCTGGCGATGGCGATGGCGATGGCGCCGCTGCCGGTTCCAAGGTCAAGGACTTTGGCGGGATGATCTACGGAAATTCGCTCCAACGCCAGGTCCACTAATAATTCGGTTTCAGGACGGGGAATGAGTACTGCGGGCGTTACCTTAAAATTCAAACCGTAAAACTCGCGTTCGCCAATGAGGTAGGCAACCGGCTCGCCTCGAGCGCGGCGTGCGGTTAATTGATGTAAATATTGCGCTTGTTCCAGGGTGAGCGCCTGATCGGAATGGACAATAAGGTGAGCGTGACTTACGTTGAGCACGCTCTGTAACAACATCCGTGCATCGATATCGCCAATATCCCGGCGCGCTTGGCTTAGCGCTTGCAGAATGGTGATCTGCGGCATCATGGAGGTCCCAAAATGACCGTTACCGACGAATTCACTGATAAGCTTGCGCGGCACGCGACAAAGCACACCCCATCCTTATTCCGCCATCGCTGCCAACTGCTCCGCCTGATGCTCGGACACCAGCGCAGAACAAAGTTCGTTCAAGTCTCCATCCATGATCTGCTCGATCTTGTAAAGCGTGAGGTTGATGCGGTGATCGGTTATTCGACCCTGCGGGAAATTATAGGTACGAATGCGTCCTGAGCGATCGCCACTGCCAATCAACGATTTGCGGGTGGCAGCCTGCTTGCTTTGCTGCTCTTGCGTTTGCTTGTCGCGAATTCGCGCAGCCAGAACGCTCATCGCCTGCGCCTTGTTTTTGTGCTGTGAACGTCCATCCTGGCACTCGACCACGATATTGGTTGGCAAATGCGTAATGCGCACCGCGGAATCGGTTTTGTTGATATGTTGACCGCCGGCGCCGGAAGCGCGATAAGTGTCGATCCTTAACTCTGCCGGATTCAGCGCCACATCCATGATCTCGTCCGCCTCGGGCATCACCGCAACGGTACACGCGGAGGTGTGAATACGCCCCTGGGTCTCGGTGGCAGGCACACGCTGTACCCGATGTCCGCCTGATTCGAACTTGAGCTTGGAATAGGCGCCATTACCGATGACCTTGGCGATAATTTCCTTGTAACCGCCTGCGTCGGATGGGCTTTGTGAAATTATTTCCACCTGCCAGTGCTGGCGCTCGGCGAAGCGCGCATACATGCGGAACAGATCACCCGCAAATAATGCCGACTCATCCCCGCCCGTGCCGGCACGGATTTCCAGAAAAATGTTGCGCTCGTCATTGGGGTCCTTGGGCAACAACTGTTTCTGCAGTTCTGCTCCGATTTGCGTAAGCTTGTCTTTACCATCGCGTATTTCGGCATCGGCAAATTCGCGCATTTCAGCATCGGCACACATTTCCTGCGCGGTATGGATATCACGCTCGCTTTGCAGATACGCATCGTAGAGTTCTACCACCGGCGCGATCTCCGCACGCTCGCGCGAAAGCTTGCGATAGTTATCGAGATTAGCGGTGATGGTTTCGCTACTCAGCAGACGATTTAATTCCTCCAGGCGCACGCTAAGCTGCGTGAGCTTGACAGCAATACTTTTGTTCATTCTGGACGGTGGAGATGATACAGGCGGTTGATCAGATCGACCAGATCGTCACGTTCGTCCACTGCAGCATGGTTGAGTGCGTAGGAGGGAATATGGAGGAATTTATTGGTCAAGCCATTACTCAGGGATTCGATGATTTTTTGTGGGTCCTCGCCCTTGGCCAGGAGCTTCCTGGCTCGCTCCAGTTCATGGCGCCGATACCGTTCGGCCTGATCCCGCAGCGCCCGTATGGTGGGAACCAGTTCGCGCGACTCCAGCCAGTGCATGAAATTAACCACGTTCGAGTCGATGATCGCTTCGGCCTGCGCGACCGCGCCCTGGCGCGAATCCAGCCCTTCTTTGACAATATCGGCAAGGTCATCTACGGAATAGAGAAACACATCATCCAGTTCCGCCACTTCCGGCTCGACATCTCGCGGCACAGCCAGGTCCACCATAAAAATCGGGCGATGTTTGCGTGCCTTGATCGCGCGCTCCACCATGCCCTTGCCAAGTATGGGGAGAGTACTCGAGGTGCAGGTCACCACAATATCGTGCAATGCCAATTGCTCGGGAAGTTCGTTCAATGTAATGGCCTGCGCATTGAAACGGTGAGCCAGAATCTGCGCGCGCTCATTAGTGCGGTTAGCGACGGTAATACGCTTCGGATGGCGGGCGGCGAAATGACTTGCGCATAATTCGATCATTTCACCGGCGCCGATAAACAATATGCGCTGCTCGCCGATGTCACCAAAAATCCGTTCCGCCAGCCGCGTGGCAGCCGCAGCCATGGAAACAGAATTTGCGCCAATCTCGGTGGAGCTGCGAACTTCCTTGGCAACGAAAAAAGTACGCTGAAACAATTTGTGCAACAGCATGCCGAGGG
>JBOIFK010000039.1:0-6732 GCA_050741585.1 Nitrosospira sp. | reverse complement strand
GCGTAGATGACTGCGTTGCCGTCAGTGATCATCTTGGCCGGTTGCTTGCGGTCGAGAACATTGATTATGATCGGCTGGAAATATCGTCGCCCGGGTTGGACAGGCCATTGAAAAAAGCGTCCGATTTCATCCGTTTTGCGGGGGAGTCGGTTAAGCTGAAACTGCGTATAGGGTTACAGGGTCAAAGGAATTTCGTCGGAATTCTGCGTGAAGTAAACGACGGCGTATTAAAGTTGGAAGTGGAAGGAAGAACGCTTGATCTTGAGCTTAACAATCTTGAGAAGGTTCGGCTGGTTCCAAAATTGTAATTATCCGAGAATTTGGCTGGAGGTAACATGAGCCGCGAGGTTTTGCTGTTGGTGGATGCGCTGGCGCGCGAAAAGAATGTCGAAAAGGGTATCGTTTTTGTCGCACTCGAATTGGCATTGGCATCTGCTACAAAGAAGCGTTTCCACGAGGACGCTGACGTGCGCGTATCGATTGACCCCCAAACAGGTGATTACCAGTCTTTGCGCCGCTGGCAGGTAGTCGCTGACGATATCCTCGAGGACTGTGCGCGTCAAATTGCGTTGAGCGAGGCGTTGCAGCGCGATCCCGAAGTCAAGCCGGAAGAATTCATTGAGGAAGTGCTGGAACCGCTGGAGTTCGGACGTATCGGTGCCCAGGCAGCCAAGCAGGTGATATTTCAGAAAATACGGGACGCGGAGCGCGAACAGATTCTGAACGATTTCCTCGATCGCAAGGAATACATGGTGACCGGCACCATCAAGCGCATGGAACGCGGTAATGCCATCATCGAATCCGGCAAAGTTGAGGCGGCATTGCCTCGCGATCAGATGATTCCCAAGGAAAATCTGCGAGTCGGTGACCGCGTGCGTGCTTATCTGTACAAAATTGACCGTACTGCCCGGGGGCCGCAGCTGGTATTGTCGCGGATTGCGCCGGAATTCCTGATAAAACTGTTCGAACTGGAAGTGCCGGAGATTGAGGAAGGGCTGCTGGAGATCAAGGTCGCGGCCAGGGATCCCGGTTCACGCGCCAAGATTGCAGTTAAATCCAACGATCAGCGTGTCGATCCGATCGGTACCTGTGTCGGTATGCGTGGCTCCAGGGTACAGGCAGTCACGGGCGAGTTGGCCGGAGAAAGAGTGGATATCATTTTGTGGTCGGACGATCCGGCTACGTTCGTGATCAATGCGCTGGCGCCTGCGGAAATCAGCAGCATTCTGGTGGACGAAGAGAAACATAGCATGGATATCGTGGTGGACGAGGACAATCTTGCCCAGGCAATTGGCCGCGGAGGCCAGAATGTGCGGCTTGCATCGGAGTTGACTGGCTGGGAACTGAATATCATGACGATGGAGGAGTCGCAGGCGAAGAATGAAGAGGAGTTTTCCGTTATTCGTCAGCTCTTCATGGAAAAACTCGATGTGGATGAAGAAGTGGCGGATATCCTGGTGCAGGAAGGTTTTACTACACTGGAAGAAGTTGCCTATGTTCCGCTCAGCGAAATGCTGGAAATCGAATCGTTTGACGAACAGACCGTCAATGAACTTCGCACTCGCGCCCGCAATGCACTTTTGACCGAGGCCATTGTCAGTGAGGAGAAGGTGGAGCACATAGCGGAAGACCTGCTCTCGCTGGAGGGAATGGACGGTCAGACTGCCCGCAAATTGGCGGCGAAAGGCGTGAATACCCAAGAGGACCTTGCCGATCTGGCTGTGGATGACCTGGTGGAAATGGTCGAGATGGATGCTGAACGCGCCAAGCAATTGATCATGGCGGCACGTGCGCCGTGGTTTGCATGATTTGGTCGCTGAATTTGTCGCTGGGTTTGTCGTATAGGGCATAGGGTTATTAAAGGTTATCAATGTCTCAAATGAATGTAGAACAATTCGCTACTGAACTGGGAATGCCTCCAGCAGCGCTGCTGGAGCAGCTCCAAGCTGCCGGCGTCAGCAAGCAACTGACCGCGGATCATTTGACCGAGAATGATAAAACGCAACTTCTCGATTATCTGCGAAAAATTCATGGCGCCAAAGTGGAAAAGAGCAAGATAAGCCTGCCTCGTCGGCAGACTTCTGAAATCAAGAAATCGGATAGCACCGGCAAACCTCGCAGTATTCAAGTGGAGGTCCGCAAGAAGCGGGTCGTTGTCAAAAGTGACTTGGGAGATAGAGCGGCGGTGGTTGTCAAGCCAGCCGAGCCTGCCCTCCCATCCGCATCTGCACCGACTGTTGCTGCGCCAGTGATAGATGCTGCACAGCAGGCGTTGCGTCAGGAAGAAGCAAGGAAGCAGGCCGAATTGATTGCGCGGCAGACGGCGGAGCTTAAGGAAAAAAAACAACGCCAGAAGCCCGCAGCGGCTGACGCCAAGGAACCGGAGACGGCTGTCCCAGTCGCACCCGAGACCACGCCTGCCGCGGCCCCGGCCACTCCCGCCGCCGCTCCATCCGTAATTGAGGCCGGAGCTGAGGCTCCCCAGCCGCAGTCCGCTCCCACGGAAGGTACCCTGCATAAGCCGGTGGTCAAGCCGGAAGACAAGGCGGCCAAGGCTGAGAAGAAAAAGAAGCAGACCAAGCAGGTTGTCTGGAAAGATGAAAGAGTCGAGAAACGCGGACTCAAGACACGCGGCGATCTATCTGGTGGCAAGGGGTGGCGTACGCGCAGGGATAAGCACGCAAAACCCTCCACCGAGGAACAAGGCGCCCATAGTTTTTCCGCGCCGACAGAACCTGTTGTCCATGAGGTGATGGTGCCTGAGACCATTTCCGTGGGAGCGCTGGCCCAGAAAATGTCCATTAAGGCCGCTGAAGTTATCAAGGCCCTGATGAAAATGGGAAATATGGTCACCATCAATCAAATGCTGGATCAGGAAACCGCCATGATTGTGGTGGAAGAACTGGGTCACATTGCCAAATATGCAACGCTGGATAGTCCCGAAGCCTTCTTGGCGGATACCGAGGCGCCCGCAACGAAACACAAAACAGAGCCGCGTGCGCCAGTCGTCACGGTAATGGGGCATGTCGATCACGGCAAAACCTCGTTGTTGGATTACATCCGCCGTACACGGGTGGCGAGCGGTGAAGCGGGTGGCATCACGCAGCATATCGGCGCCTATCATGTGGAAACGGAAAGGGGCATGGTCACCTTTCTCGATACCCCCGGGCATGAAGCTTTTACGGCCATGCGCGCTCGTGGCGCCAAAGTGACCGATCTGGTCGTGTTGGTCGTGGCGGCGGACGATGGAGTGATGCCCCAGACGATTGAGGCAATCCATCACGCCAAGGCGGCCAAAGTGCCGATTGTGGTGGCGATGACGAAGATAGACAAACCAGAAGCCAACCCCGAGCGCATCAGACAGGAACTCGTGACACAGGAGGTCGTACCGGAAGACTGGGGCGGCGATACGATGTTTGTTGAGGTTTCAGCCAAGACCGGTCAGGGTATCGACGCTCTGCTGGAAAGTGTGCTGCTCCAGGCTGAAGTGCTGGAGCTCCAGGCAGCAAAGGATGCGCCCGCCAGAGGGATCGTTGTCGAATCGCGCCTGGATAAAGGGCGTGGGCCCGTAGCGACAATACTGGTACAGTCCGGGACTTTGAAACGTGGCGACATATTGCTGGCAGGCGCGGTATTTGGCCGGGTACGGGCGATGCTTGACGAGAACGCCAAACCGGTGGATCAGGCGGGGCCTTCCATTCCGGTAGAAATCCAGGGCTTATCGGAAGTTCCCGTGGCTGGAGAAGTGGTCGTTGCGTTGACTGACGAGCGTAAAGCGCGTGAAATTGCATTGTTCCGTCAGGGAAAGTTCCGCGACGTAAAGCTCGCCAGGCAGCAGGCCGCCAAACTGGAAAACGTGTTCGAACAGAAGGGCGAAGTCAAGGTGCTCGCGCTGATCATCAAGGCCGACGTGCAGGGTTCCTACGAGGCGTTGACGCATGCACTGCAAAGACTTTCCACCGACGAGGTCAGAGTTAACATTATCCACAGCGGTGTGGGCGCGATTACCGAATCCGACATCAACCTGGCCCTGGCTTCCAAAGCCGTTGTCATCGGTTTCAATAGCCGCGCGGATACGGTTGCGCGCAAGCTCATCGGTGCTACCGGTGTGGATGTGCGCTACTACAGTATTATTTACGAGGCGGTGGATGAAATCAAGTCGGCGCTATCCGGTATGATGACGCCGGATCGCAGGGAGAATGTCACCGGTCTGGTCGAGATTCGCGAAGTTTTCCGCATTTCCAAGGTGGGCTCTGTGGCGGGTTGTTATGTATTGGAGGGTATCATCAAGCGGGGTTCGCTGGTAAGGTTGCTGCGTAATGGCGAGCTTGTTCATACTGGCGAACTGGATTCCCTGAAGCGCTTCAAGGATGACGTGAAAGAAGTTAGAGCAGGTTTCGAATGCGGCCTGTCACTGAAAAATTTCAACGATATCCAGGTGGGTGATCAGGTGGAGACTTACGAAATCGTCGAAGTTGCGCGTAGCCTGTAGCCTCGCCTGCAGGGGGATACATCCCAAATGCCTAAAGATTATTCTCGCGCACTGCGCATTGCCGATCAGATTCAGCGTGAACTGGCCGACCTGATTCGCAACGAACTCAAAGACCCGCGTATTGGCATGATCACTTTGACTGGCGTTGAAGTCAGTCATGATTATGCTCACGCCAAGGTTTTCTATACGACGCTGCGTAGCGAAAGCGACAATTTCCTTACCGGCAAGGGGCTGGAACACGCTGCTGGATTTCTGCGCAGCCATTTATCGCATCGATTGAAACTGCGGGTGATCCCACAACTTCATTTTATATATGACGAATCGATCGAACGTGGAACGCGTCTGTCACAGCTGATCGATGAAGCTGTGGCGCTGGAAAGTCCGGCAAGAAAGATGGATGACACCTGATCCGTGGCCGGTTGCGTTCAGAATTTACCTCGCATATATTGAACTCCAAGATTGGGCAGCCCAGGCGGATCAAACGCAAAATCAGCGGCGTCCTGCTGCTTGATAAACCTTACCGAATTTCATCCAACCAGGCGCTGCAAATCGCCAAGCATATCTTCGCGGCCTGCAAGGCTGGTCATACCGGAACGCTCGACCCATTGGCAACCGGACTGTTGCCGATCTGCTTCGGCGAGGCCACAAAATTTTCATCGGCATTATTGGGCGCGGACAAGACATATGAAGCGACGCTGAGATTGGGCTATACCAGTACGACCGGCGACGCCGAGGGCGCGATTTCAGTGGTGTGCGATGGGCATCCGTGGGATTTGACGTTGACGCTGCCGCAAATTGAGACAGTGCTGCAAAGATTCACTGGGGCGATCACGCAGGTGCCGCCAATGTACAGTGCCCTGAAGCATCATGGAAAATCGCTTTATGCCTATGCCAGGGAAGGAGTGGAAATCGAACGGCAACCGCGTGAAGTGATTATTCATGATTTGCGGTTGGAGGCTCTTGCCGGCGATGAAATGCGGATTGTAGTCAATTGCAGCACGGGGACTTACATCCGCACCCTGGCTGAAGACATTGGCAAAGCGCTGGGATGCGGGGCATATCTGACCGCTTTGCGTCGCAGTATTCTTGATGATTTTGATCTATCGCAGGCCTATACGCTGGATGCACTTGGAACGATGCCGCCAGCGCAGCGCGACGTCTGCCTGCATCCGGCTGATAGCCTATTGCACGGCCTCCCCGCGACTACTCTGGACGGCGCTGAAGTGGCGTCGTTGCTGCAGGGGCGAGCGGTGGGGGGTTATTTTTCCGGGGATAACGCGGATAATTTGGCGGCCGGTGAGAAGATTCGGCTGTATGACCAGCAGAAAAAATTCTTAGGGCTGGGAGAAATTACCGAACGGGGTGAAATAGCCCCGAAAAGACTGATGATGCAGGCGCTATGAATCTTGCTTGCGATGCATGCTATCGGTTACATCTTTGCCTATTCCGCGGTAGCCTTTGAAACGGCCGGACGAATCGAACATCGGTTCGCCGCTGACCATCAAATATTGTTGTGAGCCATCGGACCTGGTGCGGCTGTAGACAAAATCGAGGAAGGGCCGCCGCGCGGTGATATTTTCCTTGAACACCGCATGTTCAGCTTCATTCCAGCGTGCCCCGTGATTCTCTTTGGGTTCGCCCAGTAAAGCATCGACTGTAATTCCGAGCATTTCAAGGACGGGGCCATACACCTTGGTGAAATGCCCGTTTTCGTCCTGCTCCCAATACCAGTCGGAGGCCAACTCGGTCAAGCGGCGAAAGCGCGCTTCACTTTCGCGTAGTTCGGCGGTCCGTTCCGCTACGGTCTGTTCCAGTTTCTTGTTGTAACTCTCAAGTTTTTTGTATAACAGGCGTACTTCCAGCATATTGTGGATACGTGTCTGCACTTCGACCAGATCAAACGGTTTGCTGACAAAATCCTTCGCGCCGGCTTGCAGCGCTCGTAGTTTATGGCCCGGTTGAGCCGTGATCACAAGGACTGGAAGATAGCCGTCGGGCTCTATTTTCTTCAGTCCTTCCAGCACCTGAAAGCCATCCATGCCGGGCATTTGCAAATCGAGCAGGATCAGATCGTAGCGATTCTGGCGATAGAGGGCGCAGACTTCATACGGGTCCATGGTTGAAGCAATGCGGGCATAACCGGCGTCGCTCAGCATTTGCTCAAGCAGCCGGACATTGGCATCCTGATCATCAACGATCAGGACTTTCGCATTAAGAATGTCGGGTTTACTAATCATTGC
>JBOIFK010000038.1:0-20776 GCA_050741585.1 Nitrosospira sp. | reverse complement strand
TCTGAGGATCGTCCAGTCCGGGTATGGCCGTGACGACTTCGCGTCCCGCCTCTTTGCTCAGCAGGGCAACGCCGTTATAGGTTTTCTGGCCGATATAAATCGTGTGATATCCCGCTGCGGCAATCGCGGCTATGGGAAAATTCTCATCCTGCAGCTTGGTTTCCTGCAGACACAGTACATCCGGCTGATTTGTTGCCAGCCAGTCAAGAACCTGTGGAAGCCGGACCTTGAGGGAATTGACGTTCCAGGTAGCAATTTTCATATTTTTGTAATCCCTTCGCTTGGCGCAGGTGTCGTAGGCAAGAAAGCACTTGCAAATTCATTTCGGGAAAACGTACACTAAAAAAGTGTAGTAATTTATACCAAATGCGAGAACTTGTATGCCTGAGAACATTGACCGGGAATTAGACAGCAGTGATGCACCCGAAGGAATACCGCTTTGTCCTGCCCTAAAATTGTAGTAATCAGGTAAATTGACGATGGACCGCCAGCATCGGTTGCTTGAACATGGCAATGTCGTCAAGGAAAAACTCTACCGGGGAGAATCATCACTCGGTATATTCGTGTTGTCGTGTAGCCCGATAGTGATGGAACTATGCTCTACGCTATCCCTGGATTGGTTATTGGTGGACGCTGAAGCATCGCCAGTCTCTCCCGAGACAATTCTTCATTTATTTCAAGCGGTCTCAGGATCAAATATCGTACCGCTGGTGCGCGTGCCCTCTCTGAGTCACCACATCATCGAGCATATGCTGGATCTCGGTGCTTATGGCGTACTGGTGCCTAAAGTGGATTCTCCCGAAATGGCGAGAGTGGCGGTGGAAGCTTCCTTTTATCCTCCACGCGGTAGGCGCGGTATTAGTCCCGTGCGCGCTTCGGGTTATTTTACGGATGTTCCCGGGCACCTGATGAGCGCAAATGACCGGACAATGTGCTTTGTCCAGATTGAGACGCGTGCAGGACTTGAATCAGTGGAACAGATCGCAGCAGTGGATGGACTGGACGGTCTGTTCATCGGTCCGGGCGACCTGGCATCAGAACTTGGACAACCTGGCAAAGTGACGGGTCCATTGATGGATGAGGCTCGGGCCAGAGTTCTGCGCGCAGCCAGCGCTCATGGAAAAATTGCGGGTATTTTCGCGTTTAGCGCGGACCTGGCCAAGTTTTACTTAAATGAAGGGTTCAGTTTTGTTGCTATTGGCAATGACCTGAAACTGCTCAGATCGGGTATCGCCGCTGAATTGCGGCAGGTAATGGGTGGTTCGACCTCTTGAAGCAGGCGGAAAATCGCCCAATGCGACAATGCGCTTCGTCTAAATATTCGACCCATTTCGCGGACTCGTAACGAATCTGCTGTGCGCGATCATCTCCCGTCCCCGGTTCTGAGGTCATCTTCCCATCGCTCCCGATAATGCGCTGGCGTTCTGCCCTTCAAGGCGATATTATCGGCTTCTAATGCATCTTAAGGGAGAATTCGTGTTTTCGCAGACGGACTTAGCATGATCAAGAGAATAAACAGCAGCGAGGTGGTGGATATCTTTCTGAGCTTCTTCGAGGACCGGGGCCACAAGAAGATTCCGGGTCATTCACTTCTTCCCAGGAACGATCCGTCGCTGCTGTTCATCAACTCGGGCATGGCGCCTCTGAAGCCTTATTTCCTCGGGCAGGAGAGACCGCCCACGCCTGATTTGTGCAATATTCAGCGCTGCCTCCGCACGAATGACATCGAGGAAGTGGGTGACCGCCACCACCTCACCTTCTTTGAAATGATGGGATCCTGGTCGATCGGCAATTACTGGAAAGAAAAGGCGATCACGCTCGCATGGGATCTGCTGACCAATGGGTTCGGTTTTCCTCCAGACAAGCTCTACGCCACTGTGTATCTGGGTAATCCCACTCTCGGCATTCCTCCAGATGAAGAATCGATTGAGATCTGGAAGCGAGTTGGCCTCGCCAGCGATCATATCGTGCCCCTGGGGGAGGATAATTTCTGGGGGCCCGCCGGGGAATTTGGCCCATGCGGACCTTGCACGGAGGTGTTTTTCGACACTGGCGACGAGTTTGGCGAACGATATGTGCCGGGCAGCCCTTTCGATGACGTGAATCGTTACATCGAAATCTGGAACGCCGGTGTTTTCATGGAATACAATAAATTACCATCCGGCATGTCAGAGCTGGAGATGCGCAGCGTCGACACCGGCTCGGGCCTGGAGCGCATAGTCATGGCGCTTAACGGCTTCGAGACCGTTTATGAGACCGACCTGCTCCGCCCCCTGATCGACTTCACGACTGCCCAGCTCGGCGGGATTGCTGCCTCCAGCAAGGCGTCGAGACTGATCTCGGATCACATCCGTGCAACGACGATGCTCCTCGCCGACCAGGTAAAACCCGCTGCAAGCGGGCCCGGTTATATCCCCCGCCGGCTGATCCGCCGCGCGATCGCCACCGCATATCAAAGCGGCCATCAGGCCTTTGACTTCGAGGGGCTTCTCGATCTCGCGATTGCGAACGCCAAATCCTGGAATCCCCATGTCGCGGCCCGTAGCGATGAGATCCATGCGGCGTTTGCGCAAGAGCAGGAAGACTTCGAGAGCTCGCTGGAAGACGGGATGAAAAAGCTGGAAGATGCTTTTGCGTCCGCGCATGGCGCGATCGACGGCACAACTGCTTTCACGCTCTTCGCCACCTATGGCATGCCTGTGGACACGATCAGGGAATTTCTCCTCGCACGAGGCGGCTCTTTCGACGAGGAAGGATTCCAGGCCGAGTTCAGCAAGCATCAAGTTCTGTCCCGCAATGTAAAAGGTGATCCGTCGGCATCCACCTCAGCGCCTGGGCTCGACAGCCTGCCCAAAACGGAGTTTGTCGGCTACACTCATCTCGACACGTCGGGAACGGTACTGGCGATGTTCAACCAGGGCTCGCGCGTTGAAACGGCTTCGCCCGGCGAGGAAGTGATGGTCGTCACCGATAAGACCAGCTTCTATGCTGAAAGTGGCGGCCAAGTGGGCGACCGCGGCGTTCTCAAGACCGGCGAGGCTTCATGTACTGTCGTTGATGCAACTACGCCGAGCCTGGGTGTTTTCGCCCAGAAGTGCATCGTCGAAAATGGAATTTTGCGTGAAGGTGCCACGGCCGAGTTGAAGGTCGACCCCGATCATCGCCGGCGCGTTCAGGCCAATCATTCGGCAACGCACCTTCTACACAGCGCCCTGCGCAAGGTACTCGGCGAGGATGTCGGGCAGGCCGGCTCCCTGGTGGACGCAGACCGGCTCCGCTTCGACTTCACCTATCCCGACAAGATCCCCGATGAGCTTCTTCTTCGTGTGGAAGAGATGGTGAACCATGCGATTCGCACAAACTACAAACGCGCGGAACAGATCATGTCCTTCGACGATGCAGTTGCTGCCGGTGCGATGGCTTTCTTTACGGACAAGTATGGAGATTCGGTACGAACCATCTCGTTTGGCGACTTCTCAATGGAATTATGCGGCGGGACCCACGTGTCAGCTACCGGCGATATCGGTTTGTTCGTTATCGTTTCGGAAGGAAGCATCTCACGGGGTGTGCGCCGTATCCAGGCGCTTACCGGGGAAGAAGCATACAAGCTGCTGCGTGAGCGTGATCGCCTCCTCCAGCGCATCGCCAAACGGCTCAACGTGAAGCCAGACGAACTTGAAGCGCGTGTCGATTCACTCCTGAATCGATCAAAGACCGATGACAAAGAGACAAAGGCGACCATGCCGGTCAAGGATCTTGCAGCCGATGCCATCGCGCTCTCCGGTGGAGCACGCGCTGTTGTCGCGTCGCTGGACATCCCGGCGAAACAGCTCCGGCAGGCTGCGCTCGATACGGCCCAGGAGATCAACGGCGTTGCCGTGCTTGCCGCCGAGGCGGATGGCAAAGCCCACGTTACCGTTGCCGTTTGTGCAAGCTGCACTGGCGACTGGAACGCGGCCGGGATCCTGAAAGAGCTACTGCCGCTGATCGAGGGCCGCGGCGGCGGCAAGGCAACGCTTGCCGAGGGCGCGGGTATGCGTGTCGAAGGCATTTCGGACCTTCTCGAGAAGGCGCGAGACTTGGCTGGTGAGCATGCGTAAGGCAGCGGGTTGACCTCGATCAAGGAGCCGGTACGCGAAAAAGCACCCTTCTGAAGAACGTAACGGCGCAATTCCGTCGCGACGGCGGGCCCGCCCAGCCACAGGCGGGTCATGATCTCTGCCAGATCGATGCCCAGCGACCGATGATACCCTTCAGGCATTTTTCCGCCCGGGATACGTGCTGCAATTTCGATCAGTTTCGGGTCGCTATCGATCAAGCGGATCTCGGCGTAAAAACCGCACGTATCAAACCCGAGTGCGGCGGGCACCGTTGCCACGAACTTCCGGCAGGACTCGCATCCAATTGGCTTCGATATTGAACCATGGCTCGGGCCCGAGTTCATTTTCTTGCGTTTGCGCCAACCGGCCGAAAATTCAATACCGAATAGTACTCATTTAGGTTGTGCTATCATGGACGTGGATGTGCCGGAAAATTGCGTCCTTGTGCTTAGTGAAATATGCAGAGGACCCTATGCCCTTATCCCCTGCTACTCATCATTTGCGTTGTTTTTCTGCCGACACCTGAATGACCGCTTTATCCTGAACCGATAGCGATACGTAGCAGGAGCCCTATCGATACTTCGGACAAATCGTTCATATCTGAATAAAGGCGAAGGAACCATGGCTACCTCAAATAACTCAGAGTTTGGCGCTGCCGACTGGCAACGGCTATTGCGTTCAATCGGCGAAGATCCCGCACGCCAGGGCTTGGAAGAAACGCCGAGCCGTGTTGCACGCGCCTGGGCGCATTGGACCCGCGGTTATCAACAGGATCCCGCCACGATTCTCAAGACTTTCGCCGATGGCGGCGAAAGTTACGATGAATTGATTGTTGTCAGGCACATCCCAGTCTACTCTCATTGCGAACATCACCTGGCGCCATTCTTTGGCCACGCAACGATCGGCTATCTCCCGACCGGGCATATTGTCGGATTATCGAAATTGACGCGATTGGTCAACTGCTTCGCCGCGCGGCTCCAAGTTCAGGAACGCCTGACTCAGCAGATTGCGCAATCCCTGCTTGAACATCTGGAACCCAAGGCCGTCGGCGTGATTATCCGTTGCCGCCATATGTGTATGGAATCCCGAGGAATCGCCATTGCTGGCGAAGAAACGATTACCTCTGCGATGCTCGGAGATCTCAAAACAAATCCAGCTCAACGCAGCGAATTCCTGGCGCTGGCCGAGTAGGCCCAGAGTATTTCCACCCCAATCCGAATCTACTCCTGCGGATCCATATGTGCACCCGAGGGACGCACTCTGCAGATGGGGCAGAAATCTGCACCTGTGCCTATTGAGGCTATATTTTTAGTATGTCAGATGCGCCTTCCCATGATTTGAGCACGTTTCGCCATCACCGCGGCAGCGCCGCAAATCACCATTTAAACCATATGGAGCCAAGGGACTATGCAGTCAGTTAAATATCTTTCCATTTTTTCTCCTGCGACAACGCAGGAAAGAAAAGAAAATTTTGAAAATTATTGGGCGTTTACCCAGCAGCATGGCGGGGAACTTTTTGAAGAGGATAAGGATCTGGCCAAGAAACGGGCCAGGTTGCAACACTTCCGGGATAACCCGGTCAAGTTGCGGCAACCGCTTGCCGATCCCGAAGTTTTTTATCGCAATTATGTCGAGATGCAAGATGATCCGAAATCGCTGGATCGAATGACATTGATGTTGACAGGCATGTATAAGTTTGCCCGACATGAGTGGGTGGGGATAAAAGGCGCATGGGATTCGGTCCCCGATATGGCGAATTCGCATAGCGTACAAGATAAAATCAGCCGCGTGCATTTAGCCGAGGAATTTTGCCATGTACGCCTGTTTAATGAAATGTTATATACCTGTGGCCTGGACAGAGTGGAATGGGTTCCTCTAGGACCGATCAAGGAAAAAATCTACGAACAATTTCCTAAGTTCCCGGGATTTTTAATGGATTCCCCCGCTTTTGTGACTGAGCTTATGGGTGTAACCTATTATTGTCATCTAAATCGTCTGTTTGACGACATATTGGCTGATGAACCGGAGGTTCGCGGCCGTTTAAAAGAACTTCTCGATGAAATTACCATTGATGAAGTGGCTCATGTCGGGCAACGAAGGAATTTTATTGGACCCATAGGCATGAAGGTTTCAAAAGCATTGGTTAAACCTTTTTATACCCTATTCTTTAACGACATACCCGAAATCAAGCAATTATTCGATATTGACCAGATGATTAAGGATGGCGTCGCCTTTGACTTTAATAAATTGCCCGATTATATGATTGAACGCAGCTGGATTCCTTCATACTGCAAAAAATTAAAAAGTGTCCAAAATGGACAGGAATCCGTATCTCTCAAGAATCCTTCAGTATCCATGGAAGAGGATAGCCAAGTTAATGGCAACCTGCCGGCCTTGAAGAATCGGAGCGAAAAGATGACGGGGTAAAGGCAAGACTCTCAAGATTCTTGAAGACCAATAGTTATAGTTGCCAAACGAGATAAAGCGGCAAAGATATAAACGGCCCGAACGGTTTTGTAACAATTCCCCTTTATTCCGGCAAGTGCTAGTGTAGCGAGTCAGAGATATCGTTACATAACCGATTCAATGAATAAACCGGGAAGGAATGTTAAAAATGACCCGATTGGCGTCAGACAAGGCGCGAGGAGGCGCATCGTGATTCATATGCAACGACGAGCAACGCAGCATGGCGGCAATCGGGTCATTTTTAAGTAGCGATATCTCTGACTCACTACACTAGCCTCCAGCAGCCTGCAACATTTCAGCCGCATGTTTGCGCGTGGTTTCGGTGATTTTCTCGCCGCCCAGCATGCGGGCAATTTCTTCGACTCGCTCCTGCTTTTCAAGTACGGTGACGCGGCTTGATACCTTTCCTTCAAACGCCGGATCAACTGATTTGGTGACTTGCCATTGATGGTCTCCCGCAGACGCAACTTGTGCCAGATGGGTGATGCACATGACTTGACGCTCCGCCCCCAGTTTCTTTAACAGTCCACCCACGATCTCCGCCACACGCCCGCCGATACCAGCATCCACCTCGTCGAATATGAGTGTCGGTGCGGCACCGAGCTTGCTGGCGATGACCTGTATCGCCAAGCTGATACGCGACAATTCACCGCCGGATGCGACTTTTGCCAATGGCCGGAGTGGCAACCCCCGATGGGAAGAAACCAGGAATTCGATCTGCTCCATGCCATATGCATTACCCTGTTCGAGCGGCGCCAGCGCCACAGAGAACTCCCCGCCTGTCATGGCCAGGGTTTGCATTGCGGCGGTAACCTGCTGCGCAAGCGTTATGGCTGTCGCGGTCCTCTCCTTACTCAATTCCTTTGCGAGCTTGAGATACTCATCTCTGGCTGCCGCCTCTTCCATGGCCAGCGCCTCACCATCGTCGCTATGGCCGAGCTCCTCCAGTCTCTCCGTCCCTGTTCTTAAAAGATCCGGCAACTCGGCTGGGGTAACGCGAAACTTCCTGGCAGTGGCATGAATCGCCGATAGACGTTCCTCCAGTTCCTGCAACCGTTGCGGGTCGAGATCGAGCCGCTGCTGATAACGCGCCAACTCGTACACTCCTTCCTGCAACTGGATTTGTGCCGACTCAAGCAAATGAAGCACAACTTGAAGGTTGGTATCGCAATCAAGCAAGTTACGCAAATGCGAAATAACCGAATTGATTTGTGTCAGCGAAGCCGATTCCCCTTCTGACAACGCTTCCAGCCCCATCTGCGCTGTCTCAAGCAAGCTTGCGGCATGGGACAGACGGCTATGATCGGCCTGCAGCACTTTCCACTCATCAAGCGAGAAATTCAATGTGGAAAGTTCGCGCGCTTGCCATTCCAGTTGTTCACGCTCCTGCATGAAGGCGCCGGCATTCTGTTCCCATGCCAGGCGCTGCTGCTGCAAACTCTGCCAACGGCGATAACCTTCTCTTACTCTCCGCACCAGTTCATGGCTGCCTGAGAATGCATCAAGCAGATCGCGTTGTGCATCGCTGCGCAGCATCGATTGGTGCGCATGCTGACCATGAATATCCACCAATTTTTCTCCCACAGCGCGTAATTGCTGCAAGGTGGCAGAACGACCATTGATGAAGGCGCGTGAGCGCCCGCCAATATCCACCGTCCGGCGCATCAGGCATGGGACGCCATCATCGCCCCCATCACTTTCGAAGCCGTTTTCGCGCAACCAGTCTGCCAGGCCCGGTAATCCGCCGACATCGAACTCCGCGCTGATTTCAGCACGCTCGCAGCCATGACGTACCTCATCAGCATCGCTGCGCCCACCCATGACAAGGGAAAGTGCATCAATCAGAATAGATTTTCCCGCACCGGTTTCGCCTGTGAGCACAGTAAATCCAGGAGCGAACTCCAGCTCCATATAATCAACAATTACAAAATCCCGAATGCTCAGAAACTTTAACATGGAAGGATCATGCCTGATTTCTGGGTAAGCCGCTCCAGCCAAGCTTCTCGCGCAGCATGCGATAATAACTATGGTCTGAAGGATGCAGCAACGTTGCCTCATGGGGGGAACGCCGCACGACGACCCTGTCATGTTCCTGCAAGTCGAAATGGGAATGACTGTCGGAGTGAACACGCGCGACCGCAGTGCGGTGCATCAGGATCTCTACGATGGCGTCTGGCCCCACGACGATGGGACGATTGCTCAGCGTATGCGGACTGACCGGCACCAGCGCAATCAAATCAAGACTGGGGTGCAGAATCGGGCCGCCTGCTGACAACGCGTACGCGGTGGAACCGGTGGTGGTCGCCACAATCAGGCCATCAGAACGCAGCGAGTAAACGTATTCGCCATTGATACGCACCTCGAATTCGATCATGTTGCCGCCAACCCCGCGATTCACGGCGACATCATTTAACGCCAGAGCGCTGAATGTATTGGTTTCGCCACGCGCAACTTCAACATACAGCAGCATGCGCCGTTCGGCGATATATCTGCCTTCCAGTATGGAGCCAAGCGTTTCCAGCATGGTATCGATGGAAAGATCCGTAAGAAATCCGAGCCGTCCCTGGTTGATGCCGACCAGCGGCACATCAAAAGGTGCGAGTTTTCGTGCAATATTGAGCATGGTGCCGTCACCGCCAAGCACGATGGCCAAATCAGCGTGTATCCCTATCTCATCCATCGTCATGACGGGATGCTCTTTCTCCGTCACATGAGAAGCGGTGAGATGATCCAACAGCACATTGAGATTGCGGCTTTTCAGGTATCGCCCCAGGCGCAACAATGGCACCACGATTTCCGGATTCCTGTGCTTTCCGATTAAGGCGACTGTTTTGAATGGGGAATTCATTGCTGGATTTAACTTGGAAACTATTGGCCGTCGGTGGAACTGACCTTTCTGGTGTGAAAACGCCGTTTGCGAGATTAAACCATATCGGGCTGCGGGTGACAAAGGATTCCCGTTCCCGGTTATGTAAAGCTGCGTAGTGATTGCGTTAGGTTTCGTTAAGTTTTGATCGAAAGGCGGGGCTTTGCGAGAGCGGGATATGGCGGCTCAAGCGTTAACTCCCTTTTAATATACAATGGAACAAGGTTTTCATCGCAGCTGCATAACAAGCACGGTGTGCGTCGACTTGTACTTGTAAAATATCCCCGGCTTGATTCCCACTTCGGAGCATCCATTTTGCCTATCGCCGAAGCCGGAAGATTAAATCCTGGTGTAGAATAATCAAATGCTCAATCAACGCGCCAAAATTCTACTCAAGACCCTGGTCGAACGATATATCAGCGAAGGTCAGCCGGTAGGTTCTCGCTCGCTCTCCAAGTTCTCCGGCCTGGATCTGAGTCCCGCCACCATTCGCAACGTGATGGCGGACCTTGAGGAGATGGGCTTTGTCACCAGCCCCCATACTTCCGCTGGGCGCGTACCGACTCATCAAGGCTACCGTTTTTTTGTGGACACGCTGCTGGTGGTCAAGCCTTTGGATCTCATCGAGATCCATCAACTCGAGGACCAGCTCCATCCGGACAACCCCTCCCGGTTGATCAATTCCGCTTCGCTATTGTTGTCGGAGTTAACACATTTTGCCGGCATGGTGGTGACCCCAAAGCGTAGCAGCGCAATATTCCGCTATATCGAGTTCATGACCCTGTCGGAAAAACGCATTCTGCTCATTATCGTTACCCCGGAAGGCGATGTTCAGAACCGCGTGCTTTTTACCGACCGAGCCTACAGTCAAACGGAATTGATAGAGGCGGCGAATTTCATCAATCAGAATTACGCCGGTTACGCCTTCGATGAAATCCGAAGCCGCCTCCAGAGCGAGCTGAAAAAATTGCGTCACGACATGACTAATCTGATGACCGCCGCTATTGAAGCAAGTGGCGAGGCAATGAAAGAAAACCGTGAAGCCGTGGTGGTGGCGGGTGAGCGCAAGTTGCTTGATGTGCATGATTTAGCCAGCAACATGACCAGCCTGAAAAAGTTGTTTGATCTATTCGAGCGCAAGACAGTGTTGCTGCAGTTGCTGGAATTTAGCCGCAAGGCGGAAGGTGTGCAGATATTCATCGGCGGCGAGTCGGGTGTGGTAACGCTGGATGAATTCAGCGTGGTCACCGCACCATACGAGGTGGACGGAAAAGTGGTGGGGACTGTCGGCGTGGTCGGCCCCACGCGCATGGCTTACGAGCGTGTCATTCCAATTGTGGATGCGACCGCCAGACTACTCTCCAGTGCGCTGTCGCAGCATTAGCCGCTCTTATTCCCTTCGTACCAGCAGCTCCTCCTCCGGGTACGCCATCTATTGTCTATTTGCAGGCGATAAAATGCCATGAATTTTCGTCATTCCGGGCCTGACCCGGAATTCACCCCACAATGAGTGGCACGTTCTGCACATTCTTTGCCCGCCACTGGATAATGGCTTCGCCGGTATGCCATTTGTACCGTTTGCCGTTTGCTCGCTGGATTAAATAGTGATTTCCCCCGAACCTGCTTACCAGCATGGTGCCCCAGATCAGACAGGCGTTTTACTGATCAATCTGGGCACACCCGACGCTCCTACCGCACAAGCGCTACGACCTTACCTCAAGCAATTTTTGAGTAATCCGCGGGTAGTGGAAATTTCGAAGTGGGCATGGTGGCCGATTCTGAACGGCGTCATACTCAATACCCGGCCAAAAAAGTCGGCGGATAAGTATGCGCAGGTATGGATGCCGGAAGGCTCGCCGCTGAAAATCCACACTGCTCGCCAGACCCGGCTATTGCGGGATATTCTGGCACAGCGCATTCAACCCGCGCCGATGGTGGAATATGCCATGAGTATTGGCAGCCCTTCCATTGCCGAAGTGCTAGGGAAAATGAAGCAGCATGGCTGTGATCGCATTCTGGTGCTGCCGCTCTATCCCCAGTATGCCGCCAGCAGTACCGCCTCGGCGTTTGATGAGGTGTTCGCACAACTGAGAAAAATGCGCAATACTCCTGCCATACGCACCGTGAAGCACTATCACGATCATCCGGGCTACATCGCCGCACTGGCACATAATGTGCGTGACTATTGGAAAGAAAATGGCAAGCCCGACAAGCTGGTAATAAGTTTTCATGGCGTGCCGCGCTTCACCCTGGACAAAGGCGATCCGTATCACTGCGAATGCCAGAAAACCGGGAGGCTGCTGGCCGAGGCACTGGAACTGGATGCAGGCAAATACCAGATTTGTTTCCAGTCACGATTTGGCCGGGCGGAATGGTTAAGCCCATACACTGCGGTAATCCTTGAACAACTTGGTAACCAGAAGACCGGGCGCGTGGATGTCGTGTGTCCCGGTTTCGTTTCCGATTGTCTTGAAACCCTGGAAGAAATCGCCATGGAGGGCAAAGCCATTTTCATCCAAGCTGGCGGCCATGAGTTTCATTACATCCCCTGCCTCAATGAACGCGACGACTGGATGCAAGCCCTGGCTGACATCGCGCTCGCCAATTTGCAGGGATGGCTGGGTTTGGAATCTTCAGAAGAACAAATGGCCCGGTCACGGCAGCGGGCACTGGAGATGGGAGCGACAAAGTAGGAGACGCTACGCCTTCTCGCCACGACTTTCCAACCGGCTGCGTATAAACTGAATAATACCTGGAAAGATCGAAATGATGAGGATGCCAATGATGAAAAAAGTCAGGTTATTTTTTACGACTGGCACGTTGCCGAAAAAGAAGCCGCCAAACACAAAGAAACTGATCCAGAAAACGCTACCGAACGCACTATAAGCCATGAAGTGGGGATAGATCATCCGCCCGACACCCGCGACGAAAGGCGCAAAGGTGCGCACAATGGGCAGAAAACGCGCAAAAATGATGGTCTTGCCCCCGTGCTTTTCATAGAACTTGTGAGTTTTCTCGAGATGGGCACGGTTTAATAAACGTGAATCCGGACGGCTGAATATCCGGGGACCAAAATAGCGGCCGATCCAATAATTCGTATTATCGCCGCAAAATGCGGCTATCATAAGAAGCGCGGCCAACCATTGAACATCCATAGCGCCGCTGGCAGCGATCGCACCGGCGACAAACAGCAAGGAGTCTCCAGGCAGGAACGGCGTTACCACTAATCCGGTTTCACAGAAAATAATCAGGAACAGAATAAGGTAAACCCAGTTGCCGTAATTCTGAACCAGCCAGATGAGATGCCGATCCAGATGGAGGACAATATCGATGAAAGTGGTAAGAAGTTCCAAAACGAGCCCTAAACAAGGAAACTGGGACAGATTGCGACGAAATCGAGAAGAGCCTTGAAGGTAACGGGTGAATTAAGGGAGCGCCTCTGTCTCTTCCTTCTTTTTTTCAGGCTTGACGATATCCTCACGCGAAACGCCCAGCAACATGAGGATAGGGCTTGCCACCAGTACCGAAGAATAAATGCCGAACAGGATGCCGATAGTCAGCGCCAGTGCAAAGTAATGCAGCGCCTCTCCCCCAAAAAACAACATGGAGACCACAACCATCTGGGTGCTGCCATGAGTGATGATAGTGCGCGACATGGTGCGGGTAATCGCATTGTCTATGACTTGCGTCACCGGAGCCTTGCGCATTTTGCGGAAGTTCTCCCGTATCCGGTCGAATATCACGACGGATTCATTAACCGAGTAGCCAAGAATCGCCAGTATTGCGGCCAGCACAGTGAGGGAGAATTCCCACTGGAAAAATGCAAAGAAACCGAGAATGATCACGACGTCATGCAAGTTGGCGATGATTCCGGCGACACCGAATTTCCACTCGAAGCGCATCGCAAGATAAGCAATAATACCGAGCGACACCATTAACAGCGCCAATGCACCGTTTTCCACCAATTCTTTGCCAACTTGCGGACCGACAAATTCTACCCGGCGTATCTCCGCTGTCTTGTCATCCTGACGCAGTGCCGCTATCACCGTTTCGGATAACCTGGCACTAGATATATCAGGTTTGGCCGGAAGGCGTATCATGACATCCCGGGACGTTCCAAAGTTCTGCACGCTTGCGTCCGACATGCCGAGCTTAATGAGTATATCCCGTACCTTGCCAATCTCCGCCGATTGCGTGTAACCGACCTCCATTACCGTGCCGCCGGTAAAATCCACGCCTAGGTTCAGCCCTTTGGTAAAAAGAAAAAATACCGAAACGGCAAAGGTCAGCAAAGAAATGGTGGTCGTATATTTTCCCCAACTCATGAAGGGGATGTCACGCTTGATTCTGAAAAATTCCATACCGACCCTTATTCCCTGCTTGTTTCCTGCTTATTTATTGAGGAAAGTCCTTCCCTATTCGTTGGTATCAGCGCCTGTCATTCGCCGGCTTCCAGACCTGGCCAATGGAAACCCGCTCCAGCTTGCGCCGATTGCCATACAGCAGATTAACCATGCCGCGTGAAACTATTACCGCGCTGAACATTGAAGTTAATATACCCAAACACAACACCACGGCAAATCCCTTCACCGGCCCGGAACCAAATGCAAATAAAGCAATACCCGCGATCAATGTCGTAATGTTGGAATCGACGATGGTGCCGAACGCCCGCTCGTAGCCCGCGTTAATTGCTGCCTGCGGTGATATGCCATTACGCAGTTCATCCCGAATACGCTCGTTGATCAGCACATTTGCATCGATTGCCATCCCCAGGGTGAGTGCAATTGCGGCCATTCCGGGAAGCGTCAGCGTCGCCTGTAAAATCGAGAGAAGGCCCACCAGCAACAACAGATTTACGCCCAACGCGATCACCGAAATAAAGCCAAACGTCAGATAATAAATAGTCATAAAAACAGCAATTGCGGCAAAACCGAATAGCGTTGAATCAAACCCACGCGAGATGTTGTCGGCGCCGAGACTGGGGCCCACCGTGCGCTCCTCGATGATATCCATTGGTGCGGCCAATGCGCCGGCACGCAATAGCAGCGCCACGTCCCTGGCTTCCTCGGTGGTCATTCGCCCGCTGATCTGCACCCTTCCACCACCGATTTCTTCACGGATCACAGGTGCTGTAACAACTTCCGCCTGATTCTTTTCAATCAACAAAATGGCCATACGCTTGCCGACATTTTCCTGTGTCAACTGCCTGAAAATTCGTGCGCCACTGTTGTCGAGGTTGAGATGCACCGCCGGCTGATTATTGTTGTCAAAACCGGCCTGAGCGTCATTGATGCGATCACCCGTCAACACCACCTGCTTTTTCACCAGTAACGGACCGCCACCGCGCTCATTGTAAAGTTCGGTTCCGAACGGAACCTGCCCGCGCAATGCCGCCGCAAGGTCACGTTCGTCCTCGACCATGCGCACTTCCAGTGTGGCGGTGCGTCCCAGGATATCCTTGGCCTTGGCGGTATCCTGGACACCGGGTAATTGCACCACTACACGGTCAGCACCGGCTTGTTGAATGATGGGTTCGGCCACCCCCAGTTCGTTGACCCGGTTGCGCAGCGTGGTAATGTTCTGCTGCACGGCGGAATCCTGCATGAGTTTTTGCGCTTCCGGCTTGAGAGTGGCGGTGAGATGAAACTCGTCCCTCACATTCTGCTCGCGCAAGCTTAAATCGGCGTAAATTTTTTTGATTTCAGCCTCTGCCCTGGCACGCGATTCGGGATCACGAAATTTGACGGTGATCCTGGCGCTATCCTTTTCCAGCCCCAGATACTGAATTTTCTGCTCGCGCAAGCTGCTGCGGATATCAGCACTATAACGGTCAAGTGCTTTGGCGAGCGCACCGTGCATGTCCACCTGTAACATGAAATGCACGCCGCCGCGCAGATCGAGCCCCAGATACATCGGCAATGCACCAAGACTGGTCAACCATTGGGGAGAGTTAGGAAGAAGATTCAGCGCAACCATGTATCCGTTACCGAGCACCGATTGAAGCATATCCCTGGCCTTGATCTGCACGTCTGTATCGGCAAAACGCACCTTGACACCACCTTCTTCGAGAAACATTCCACTTGGGACAAGATTAGCTTTCTTTAATGCTTCTTCAATCCGCTGCAGCAACGCCGTATCCGCCTTGGCAGCGGTACGTAACGGCGAAATCTGCACTGCCGGGGATTCACCGTAAAAATTCGGCAGGGTGTAGAACAATCCGAGCAGTATTGAAACCGCGATAATCAGGTACTTCCAGAGGGGATAGCGGTTCATCCTAATTCCGGCCGTTGGGTAGGGAGGAGTGTGCGGTTTTGGGGGCCATGGCGCCTAACTGAAGAAATGTGGTCAACTACCGGATTTAGGGTTGTACTTGGGATGGATCAAGGACAGAACGAACATGAAGAGGTCTTTCCTGGTGCCTCTTACGGCTTGCCGGGCTTTATTCCTTCTCGATACTGTTCAATGTTCCCTTCGGCAACAGCGTCTGAATAGAAGCCTTTTGCATGATGACCTGCACGTTCTCGGCAATTTGCAATATTACATAATTGCCGCTGACCTTGGTCACGCGCCCCAACTCGCCGCCAGTTGTCGCCACCTCGTCACCTTTTTGCAACGCCTCAATCATCAACTTCTGCTCCTTGGCGCGCTTCGACTGGGGACGGATCAGCAGGAGGTAAAACACGGCGAATATACCGATCAGCGGCAGCAGACTCAAAAAATCTGCACCTTGCGGGGCAGGAGCGGCGGCCTGAGCAAAAGCTTCACCAATCAACATGGCATTTCTCCGATGACAGTTTCAAAAAGGGATGCATTTTAGCACGCCGCGGCGCGCGCTTGAAATTCTTGCGCATATTCCTCGAACTTGCCGGTCTCGATAGCGGCACGGATCTCGCCCATCAATTGCTGGTAATAATAAAGGTTGTGCAGCGTATTGAGACGTGCGCCGAGGATCTCGTTGATACGCTGTAAATGGTGTAGATAAGCACGGGTGAAATGACGGCAGGTATAGCAACCGCACTGCTCGTCGGGCGGCGCGGTATCCAGGCGGTATTGACTGTTGCGCAACTTGATCACGCCATTGCGCGTAAACAGCCAGCCGTTGCGTGCATTGCGTGTAGGAAGCACGCAGTCAAACATGTCCACTCCTCGCGCCACGGCATGGACGATATCCGCCGGAGTCCCAACCCCCATCAGGTAGCGCGGCCTGTCGGCGGGTAATTGGGGCGTAATATGCTTGAGAATGCGCTGCATGTCATCCTTGGGTTCGCCCACGGACAATCCGCCGATGGCATAGCCGTCGTAACCGATATCCCGCAGCCCGGAGAGCGATTGGTCACGGACATTTTCGTACATTCCGCCCTGGACGATGCCAAACAATGCGTTGGGATTGCCGCCATCATCATGCGCACGTTTTGACCGTTCCGCCCAGCGCATGCTCAATTCCATGGACTGGCCCGTTGCTCGCTCGTCCGCCGGGTAGGGCGTGCACTCGTCGAATATCATCGCAATGTCGGAATTGAGTATGCGCTGAATGCGCATCGATTCCTCCGGCGTAAGAAAACACGCATCGCCATTTACCGGCGAGCGAAACTTGACGCCCTGTTCGGCGATCTTGCTCAGAACACCCAGGCTGAATACCTGAAAACCACCAGAATCGGTCAGTATGGGCCCGTTCCAGCCCATGAAGCCGTGGAGGCCGCCATGCGCCTCGATCACCTCAAGGCCTGGACGCAGCCATAAATGGAAGGTATTGCCAAGAACGATATGTGCATTCACTTCCCGCAACTCGGCAGGGGACACCGTTTTTACTGCGCCATACGTCCCCACCGGCATGAAAGCGGGGGTCTCCACCGTGCCATGCGCGAGCGTCAAGGTAGCGCGGCGGGCAAAGCCGTCACTGCGATGCAGTTGAAATTTCATGGATGTTTCCAGTCTATGGTTGCCTTTCGATCAGCATGGCGTCGCCGTAGCTGAAAAAACGATAATGCTCATTTATCGCATGTTCATATGCACGGCGGATATTTCCCATCCCGCCAAACGCCGATACAAGCATTAGCAAGGTCGAGCGAGGCAAATGGAAATTAGTCAGCAAGCGCTCTACCACACGCACACGGTAGCCTGGCGTAATAAAAATATCAGTCTCGCCACGGCCCGATTCCAATTCGCCACCACCGGCTTCAGCCGCCGCTTCCAGCGCTCGCAGCGACGTGGTTCCCACCGCCAGTACGCGCCCGCCACCGGCTTTCGCCCGACGGATGGATTCCACCGTTTCCGGTGGCACATGGAAAACTTCCCGATGCATTTTGTGATCGGCGATATTTTCCACGCGAACCGGCTGGAACGTACCCATACCGACATGCAGCGTCACATGCGCAATCGCCACGCCCATGTCCACTAATGTCAAAAGCATATTCTCATCGAAATGCAGGCCCGCGGTAGGCGCCGCCACAGCGCCTGCCTGTCTCGCATAGATTGTCTGGTAGCGCGCCTCGTCTGTTTTTGTCGCTGGCCGCGAAATATAAGGTGGCAACGGCAGACTGCCGTAGCGTTCCAGTAACTCGATAGCTGTATTCTCGTGATCGAAACGCAGGGTATAGACGTCATGCTCGCGCGCCAATACCGTTACCTGGATCGCATTAGCGAGAAAAAGTACCGAGCCGGGCTTTGGCGAATGACTGGCACGTACAACTGCCAGCACGCAATGCGCGTCCAGCACCCGCTCCACCATGACCTCCACCTTGCCCCCACTGCGCTTCACGCCAAACAAGCGCGCCTTGATGACACGGGTGTCGTTGAATACCATGACGTCACCAGAACGCAAATATTGGGGCAGAGCGGCAAACATCATGTCCTTCAGCTCACCACTCGAACCTTCCAGATGCAGCATACGGCTGCTGGCGCGATGCTCGACTGGAAACTGCGCGATGAGCTCCGCAGGAAGATCGAAATCGAAATCCTGAATTTTCATCGCGCACATTATACCGGTACACCTTGGCTTCGCTCACGCAGGTTGCCGCGCCCTATATTTTCAGTGATAATCGTTCTTCTTCAAATGGGTGGGTGACAGCCTTGCCGGGATGGCGGAATTGGTAGACGCACGGGACTCAAAATCCCGCGACCGCGAGGTCATGGGGGTTCGATTCCCCCTCCCGGCACCAGCAGACAGTCCGAAGAAGCTCAAAGAAGTATGAGTCACCGTATAAAACAAGTAGATGAAATAAAGTTATGTGCACGAAATCCATGGATTTGATGTAATCTGCGGTCGATTACAGCGTGCGATTGCGCGCACGCTGCTCATTGCCTCGCTTGCCACCATGGGTGGCTGTCACCTGCTGACGAATCGACTCGGCGGAGCCTTTGATGCCGTTCCTGGCGATCTTAAGGCAGAACTGAGTCCTGGAGCTGCCGCATTGGTCGATATGGCGTTCGCCGATCTGGACCGGTCGCGTCTTGCCGATGCGCACGTGCATCACATTTCCCGCGAGGTTCATCCCAGCTGGCGGTCGTGGTCGAATCCCATTCGCCGGCTTCGCACCGACATCTTCCTGAGCGGGGCAGGTGTCATATGGGCGGACGACGTTGAACAGCGCTACATCGCGCGGCTTGAACGGCTGGCCGCACACTTTCCCGCCGGCACGTCGTTCCTGCTCTACGCGCTCGACCGGACACACGATGCAGAGGGCAACCCTCAGCCGGACCACACGCCGATCTATGTCTCCAATGATTCGGTCTGGGAAGTTGCGCAGAAGTCACCTGCCAATTTCGTTCCGGTTATTTCGATTCATCCGGCCCGACCGGATGCGATCGAGCAGCTTCACTACTGGGCCAGGCGCGGCGTACGGTACGTCAAGTGGCTGCCCAGCACGATGAAGATCAATCCGGCTGATCCCGCGCATGATGCGTTCTATCGTGCAATGCGCGCGCATGAAATGATCCTGCTCAGCCATACAGGCGACGAGCACGCGGTGGAGACGGTGGATCAGGAACTTGGCAACCCGCTGCGCCTGCGCCGGCCGCTGGAGCACGGTGTAACAGTTGTGGCGCTGCATGCAGCAAGCAATGGCTCGTTTCGTGATCTCGATGCTCCAGCGCATGCAACGGATTCATTATCGGCTTCAAGCCGCGTACCCGGCATCGACCTGTTGATCCGGATGATGAACGAGTCGGCGTATAAAAAATATCTTTATGCGGAAATTTCTGCGATCACGTATTTTAACCATCTCGATGCGCCGCTGCGGCGTTTGCTTGAGCGGCCCGATCTTCACCATCGGCTCATCAACGGTAGTGACTATCCACTCGGTGGTATCAACGTTGTGATTCAGACCCATGCGCTGCAACGGGACGGATTCATCACCGCCGACGAGCGGCAATGGCTCAACGAGATCTACCGTAAGAACCCGCTGCTCTTCGATTTTGTCGTCAAGCGCACGGTGCGTCATCCGGAGACGGGTAAACCATTTCAACCTGAAGGCTTCCTGCTCCCCGAACATTGGCAACGCGCCCCTCTCCCCTGAAGAACGTAGGACACGGCTCCAGCGTTAGAGCGGCTTCGTATCCGTAAAAGGCGAGGCAGTCAAGAAGCCTTGGTTCCAGGTTTCATTCAGTTCATTTATCTCCGGTTACCGGCCGGTCCTATAATCTGGAGGGTGGATGGGATCAGAAAAAACCCAGACGGAGACAGCAAGTCACCGCAAAGACAAGGCTGACTAGGGCGCGGCGTCTATCTCGCAGAGAAGCCCTGACCCATCTGCTGATAAGTGGCACGCTAGGTTTTGATAGACAACCCAGATCTCTCGGTCGATCGCCTTCAAGCTTCATGTAATTTCAATCGTGATTTATCGACGCAGAATCGCCCACCATCGCGCCATGTTGAGTAGCGTCATCAAGGAAGCCGCGACATAAGTCCATGCCGCGGCATTGAGCAAGCGCCGCGCATGCGGCATATCCCCATCGATCAGATAACGCCCTCGCTCAAGAATGGGCAAGGCGCGGGCAAAACTGGCATTCAACTCCATCGGCAAGGTTAGCGCATGCACCAAGGTCGCGCTTCCCAGTGTCAGCATGCCACCGGCAAGGAATAGCAAACCCGCTGCAGGAGAGCGCAAGACTGTCATGATTACCGGGGCCAGCATCAGGATGCCTGCACCCATTTTCTCCGCAGGTGCTGCCCACTGCACCAGCGTGGTTCGCATGGCCAAGGGCGGGTAGCTATCGCGATCCTGGATGGCATGGCCGACTTCATGCGCAGCCACCGTGATGGCTGTCAGTGAGCGGCCTCTGAATTTGTCCGGAGAAAGTCGGACGATTTTCGCAGATGGATCGTAATGGTCGCCCAGCTTGGTTT